>JADGNY010000153.1 GCA_017883235.1 Thermoanaerobaculia bacterium
TCGTACCGGTGGTGGTAGCCGGGTTGGTCACGGTGATGGTCTGGCAACCGATGACCAGCGTGTAGGTGGAGCCGATGCCGGTGCAGCCGTTGCCGTCGGTGACCTTCACGGTGATCGGGAACGAACCGGTCTGCGTCGGCGTACCCGAGAGCACCCCGGCGGCGGAAAGCGTGAGACCAGCCGGGAGCGAACCGCTGTTGATCGAGAAGGTCGAGCCGCCGATGGCGCTGCTCTGGGAGAAGGTCTGGCTGAACGCCGTTCCGGCGATGCCGGTGGTGGTGGCCGGGTTGGTGACCGTAATGGTCTGGCAGTTGATGACGAGCGTATACGTCGCGCCGATGCCGGTGCAACCGTTGCCGTCAGTGACCTTGACGGTGATCGGGAACGAGCCGGTCTGCGTCGGCGTGCCGGAAAGGACGCCGCCCGCGGAAAGCGAGAGGCCGGTCGGGAGCGAGCCACTGTTGATCGTGAAGGTCGATCCGCCGATCGCGCCGATCTGTGTGAACGTCTGGCTGAAGGCCGTGCCGGCCGTGCCGGTCGTCGTGCCCGGGTTCGTGACCGTGATGGTCTGGCAGGCGATCACCAGCGTATAGGTCGCCCCCGTGCCGGTGCAGCCGTTGGCATCCGTGGCCGTGACCACGATCGGGAACGAACCGGTCTGCGTCGGCGTGCCGGAGAGAACGCCGGCGGACGAAAGCGTCAAACCGGTGGGAAGCGTCGAGGCCGTCGTGAACGTCGTCGCACCGAAGCCGCCCGTCTGCGTGAAGGTCTGGCTGAAGGCCGTTCCCGCGACGCCGGTGGTGGTCGCAGGATTGGTCACGGTGATGACCTGGCAGTTGATGGTCAGCGTATAGGTCGCACCATTGCCTGCGCAGCCGTTTGCGTCGACCACGTGGACCACGATCGGGAAGGAGCCTGTCTGCGTCGGCGTCCCGGAGAGAACCCCGGCGGACGAAAGCGTCAAGCCGGTGGGAAGCGTCGAGGCCGTCGAGAACGTCGTCGCACCGATGGTGTTGCCGGCGGTGAAGGTCTGGCTGAACGCCGCGTTGACCGTGCCGCTGTTCGTGGCCGGGTTGTTGACCGTGATGACTTGGCAACCGATGGTCAGGGTGTAGGTCGCGCCGATGCCGAAGCAGCCGTTTGCGTCGGTGGCCTTGATGGTGATCGGGAATGAGCCGGTCTGTGTGGGCGTGCCGGAGAGGACGCCGGTCGCGGAGTTGAGGGTGATGCCGGCGGGCAGCGTGCCGCTGTTGAGCGAGAACACCACCGGTGCGATGGCATTGCCGGCGGTGAAGGTCTGGCTGAAGGCGACGTTGACCGTGCCGCTGTTCGTGCCCGGGTTGTTGACCGTGATGATCTGGCAACCGATGGTCAGCGTATAGGTCGTGGCGATGCCGAAGCAGCCGTTTGCGTCGGTGGCCTTGATCGTGATCGGGAACGAGCCGGTCTGCGTCGGCGTCCCGGAGAGGACGCCGGTCGCGGAGTTGAGGGTAATGCCGGCCGGCAGGGTGCCGCTGTTGAGCGAGTACACCACCGGTGCGATGCCGTTGCCGGAAGTGAAGGTCTGGCTGAAGGCGACGTTTACCGTGCCGGTGTTGGTGACGGGATTGGTCACGCTGATGACCTGGCAACCGATGTTCAGCGGGAACGTTGGTCCGTCGCCGGCGCAGCCGTGCGAGTCGGTGGCCCGGACCACGATCGGGAACGAGCCTTTCTGCGTCGGAGTGCCGGAGAGAACGCCGGTCGAGGGGTTGAGCGTGAGGCCAGCCGGCAGCGTACCGCTGCTGAGCGAGAAGATCGTCGTGCCGACTCCTCCCGCCTGCGTGAAGGTCTGGCTGAAGGCGACGTTCACCGTGCCGGAGGTCGTGCTCGGATTGGTGACGGTAACGTTGTTACAAACGATGGTCAGCGTATAGGTCGTGCCGGAGCCGGTGCAGCCGCTGGTGTCGGTGGCCGTGACGACGATCGGGAACGTGCCGCCCTGAGTGGGAGTTCCGCTGAGAACGCCGCTGGACGTGTTGAACGCGAGACCGGCTGGCAGCGCACCGCTCTTCGACCATGTGATCGGGGCGGCGCCGCCGCTCTGCGTGAAGGTCTGCGAGAAGGGCGTATTGATCGTGCCGGTGTTGACGATCGGATTCGTGACGGTGATGGCCGGGCAAACCACCGTCAGCGTGAAGTTCTGGTCGGTCTGGTGTGGCTTGTTCTTCTCCGCATGAAAGACGATCGGGTAGGTTCCAACCGTGCCCGCCGCGGGCGTGCCCGACAACGTGCCGGTGCCGTCGCCATTGTCGGTAAAGGTGATCCCCGACGGCAGTACCCCATCCTCGGTCAGAGCCGGTGTCGGATTGCCCGTAACCGTCACATGGAAGATGTTGAGCTGGCCGGCTGTGAACGTGACGTGATCGGCACTGGTGAACGTATACGGGTGGGAGCCAGGGAGGCTGATCGTCACCGTGGCCAGATTCGACTCGAGAGTGCCGTTCGTGACCCGGTAGCGGAAATGGTCCTCGAAGAAGTGCGAACCGTCGTGGGCGTACGAGAATCCGCCGTTTGCGTTCAGACTCAGGGTGCCGTGCTCCGGCCCCTCGACGACAAACGCGCTGATCGACAGGTGGTTCGGATCGCTGTCGTTGTTCAGGACACCGAGCGTGCTGACGCTGAGCGTGCCGCCGATCGTCCCGAGTGCGTAGAAGTCATCCAGAGCTGTCGGAGCGTTTACGTTGGTCTGGATGCGGAAGTTGAAAAAGAGATCCGACGGGTCCGCGTAGGCGGAGGCGTCCAGGAAGCGGAGCGCCGGAGAGGCCGCATCGCCGCTTGCCAGTGTGTCCATACCGGCCCAGTCGGTGTCGATGCCGTCGAGATGAATCGTCCGCAATGCGCCGGTGGAAACCGCGTGCCGGCGGCTTGGACGCACCGGGTAGAGGATGTCGTCCCCGAAGTCGCTCGTCATCGCGTCGGTCAGGCCGCCCGAGGTGACCGTGAACGCCAGCCGCATCGTCGGGATGTTCGTCATGGTCATGACGTTCGCGCCGACGTGCGTTTCGATGAAGAGGTTTCCCGTGGAGGAGACCCCGACATTCCACCCGCCGTTGACCGGAACCGGATCGCCAAAGAAGAGGCCATTGACGCAGGTCTGCCGTGTCACTCCGGTGACCGTGCCCACGCCACCATTAACGGAAACGGACGTCGTGAGTATCTGCTCGACGCCGGCTACCGGACCGTTTGCCGTGGGGATCGTGCAGCCGGTGGCGCGGTTGGAGTCGGTGTCGAAGAACACTCTGACGTCGTAATTCACCGCATACGCGCTGAGCGGAGCGGTGAAGACGAGGGCGAAGAAGATGCAGCGAAGTGCGGTGCGCAAGGTGCTCATCGTAGATCGTCCTTAAGGTGGAAGTAGGGCTGATGTTGCTAACCGGCAGAGTCAGCAGAAGCTGCACCTGGCGGCGGCGGAGCGAAATGGACAAATGGAATGATAGCAGCTAAGTAACAGCGTCCAAACATGTTCATTCAGTGGAGCAAACCGGTGGCCGATGAATCCGCCCGGCCGGTAGTTTGCAGTAACCGACTTCGTTTTTCAAGCTTGCCCCTTCGAAAAAACTCCCACCGATAGGTTACATTTGCCGGATTCCAATGCCAGACGTTCCCCATCCGCTTCAACTGGTCGGCGGGGGCCGAGATGACGCGAACGCCGCGGAGAGGGAACTGCATCGTCTCCGGGCGGAGATCGAGGCGCGCAACCGTCAGGAGACGGCGATCGCGGAACTGGGGCAGGCAGCCCTCACCGGCGTAGACCCGATCATCCTTCTCGGCCAGGCTTGCGCACTGGTGGAAATGACACTCGAGGTCGACCATGCGCGCGCGCTCGAGATCGCCGATGGGCGCGTTACGCTCCTGGCCTCGATTGGCTCGAATGCGACCTTCGCCCGTTGCGGTCACGATGACGAAGAGAACGAGTCGGTCGCGATGTACGTTTCTCTCGCCGGCACGCCGGTCGTCTTCGACGACATCGATAACGAGACGCGCTTCAAGTGCTCGCACCTCCGCGACTACCATGGGGTGCGCGGCGGTGCCGGAGTGGTCATCCCCTCCGCTTCGGGGATCTTCGGGGTGCTCCTGGCCTACTCCAGCCGGCAGCGGACATTTGCCGACTACGAGATCGCCTTCCTCAAGTCGGCCGCCAGTCTTCTCGGCGAAGCCGTTGAGCGCTCGCACACGGAAGCGGCGCGGCGCAAATCGGAGTCGCGGCTCAAACAGCTCATCGCCTCGACCCTCGACGCGGTATTCAGCGTCGACCGCGCCGGCATCGTCATCGAGTGGAATCCGCAGGCCGAGGCGACGTTCGGCCTGCGGGCCCGAGACGTGGTGGGCCAGCCCGTGCCACCGAAGATCGCGGAGCTCTTCGACGCCGCCCGCGGCAGCACGCTGACCAAGCGCCGTATCGAGACGACCGCGCGGCGCGCGGACGGCGAGGAGTTCCCGATCGAGCTGACGGTCGAGCCGGTCGGAAGCGGTATCGATCAGACCTTCACGGCATTTCTGCGCGACATCTCCGAGCGCAAGCGCTCTCAGGCCGAGCTCGAGAAACGTGAGCAGCGCTTCCGTGCGCTGGTGGAGAAGAGCTGGAGCGGCGTGGCCCTGCTGGGCCGCGACCTGGCCTTCCATTACAGCGGCGCCTCGACCGAGCGCCTGCTCGGCTACGGCGAAGACGATCTGCTCGGCACGAGCTTCCTCTCGTATGTCCACCCCCGCGAGCGCGAGACGATGCGCGAAATGCTGGGATCTCTGGCCTCCGGAGTATCGCAGGAGTCGCAGAGCGAATTGCGCTTTCGCCACAGGAACGGGATGTGGATCTGGCTGGAGGCGTTCGCGCAGAACATGTTGCATGACCCGAGCGTCGGCGCGATCGTCCTCAACTATCGCGACGTCACGCAGCGGAAGGCAACCGAAAAGCAGCTCGAGTATCAGGCCTACTACGACGCCCTTACCGGTCTGCCGAACCGGCTCCTCTTCCGCGACCGTGTGATCTACGCCATCGCGCAGGCGCGCCGCAACCGCCGCGGCGTGGCAGTGTTGTATCTCGATCTCGATCACTTCAAGCTGGTCAACGACAGCCTCGGCCACTCGCTGGGCGACGCGCTGCTGTCGGAAGTGGCGGCCCGGCTGCAGGGTTGCGTCCGCGCGTCCGACACGATCTCGCGGCTCGGCGGCGATGAGTTCACCATCCTGCTCATCGACACGTCGAGCAGCGAGGCCATCGCCGGCGTGGCAAGGAAGATCCTGCAGGCGCTGGCGCATCCGTTCCGCGTCGAAGGACACGAGCTCTTCGTCACCGCCTCGATCGGCATCAGCATCTTCCCCAGCGACGGCGACGAGGTCGAGACGCTGCTCAAGTCCGCCGACAGCGCCATGTACCGCGCCAAGGAGTTGGGCCGCAATCAGGCGCAGATGTTCACGGCCAGCATGAACGAGCGCTACGGCCGGCGGCTGGCACTCGAGCAGAGTCTGCACCACGCCCTCGAGCACGATGAGCTGGTCCTTCACTATCAGCCGATCTTCGACCGCAACCGGAAGAAAATCGTCTCGCTCGAAGCACTGGTCCGTTGGAACCATCCCACGCGCGGACTGATCCCGCCGGGCGACTTCATCGGCCTGGCCGAAGAGACCGGGCTCATCGTCCCGATCGGAGAATGGGTTCTGCGCCGCGTCTGCCACGACATGCGCGGCTGGCGCCACGCGGGACTGCCACCGATGCGCGTCGGGGTCAACATCTCCGCGCCACAGTTCCAGCAACTCAGTTTCGCCAGGGTGGTCGACGGCATCATGCGGGAGTACTCCTGCGACCCCACCTGTATCGAATTCGAGATTACCGAGACGGTGGCCGTGCAGAACATCGAGACGACCATGAATGCCATGCGCGAGCTCAAGGAGATCGGCATTCGCATCGCCATCGACGACTTCGGCACCGGCCAGTCGTCGCTCGTCTACCTGAAACGGTTCCCCATCGACACGGTGAAGATCGACCGCGCCTTCGTGCGCGATGTGACGACGGACGAATCGGCCGCGGCGATCGTTTCGTACGTGATCAACCTCGCCCACACGCTGCGGCTGGCCGTCGTTGCCGAGGGGGTGGAGACGGAGGAGCAGTGGTCGTTCCTCAAGCTCAACGCCTGCGATCACATGCAGGGCTTCCTGTTCTGTCACCCGTTACCGGTGGATGAGGCGGAGGTGTTTGTGCGGGCGGAGATGATGAGGTAGGTGTGGGGGTTGCGCGGTCTCGCGGAGCATCCAGGAGCGATGCCGCGTCCCGATCTTCAGGCCGCATAGATCACGCGGCGTGTCGTCAGGATGTGGTGACGCCGGAACGGATTCCGAACGAGCTTCTTCTCGACAAGATCCACTCTTCGTCCGAAAAGAGTCTGGAGCTCTTCGCGCATCGTTTCCCATTTGCCGCCCCACGGACCGAGATCAGGCTTCGGGTCCTCGAATGAGATCAGCACATCGACGTCGCTGTCGGCGTTGAATTCATCGGTCAGAACGGACCCAAAGAGTGCAAACTCCTTGATCCGCCACTTCCGGCAGAACTCTTCGACAGCATCGTGGTCGAATTCGATCGCGAACGAACGATCACGCATATCAACTCCTTCCGTTCGAGCTCATTCTGCCGTAAGACGGGGAAAAGTGCCGAGCATCGCGGTTGCGGGGTCTCGATCAGGCTGGACACCACCGCCCGACGAGAGCAGCCATGCCTTCGGTCTGACATTCTTGCTTCCGGTGTGCAGGTTAGGAACCCCTGTCGATACCGGCTCCAGAAGGTCGCGTACAGTGCTCCCCGAGACCCTCCCGATCTGAGAAGGCTATAATAGCCTCATGAAAACGGCCACGATCTCCGAGACGAAGAACGGGCTGAGCGCGCTGCTCGATCGAGTGCGGCACGGCGAATCCATCTTGATCACGGATCGCAACCGGCCGGTAGCGCGCCTTGAGCCCATGGTGAGCGCGGGCGACGCCGGCCCCGACGAGGCTCGCCTGGCGCGGCTGGAACGAGCGGGTGTCATCCGACGTGCGCGCCGCGGCCGGCTCGAGGAGATCGTGCGCGTCCCTCCACCCGCCCCTGAGCCAGACGGCGACATCGTCGCGGCCGTTCTTGAAGAGCGCCGGAGCGGCCGCTGAGGTTCTGGGACAGCTCGGCGCTCGTGCCGCTCCTGGTCCGCCAGCGTGCATCAGGCCGCATGCGCACGCTGTATCGCGCGGACGCGGGCGTACTGGCATGGTGGGGGACGCGGGTGGAATGCGAATCGGCAATCGCTCGCCTTGAGCGTGAGCGCAGACTTCGGCCGCGCTCGGTGGCCGCGGCACGTGGCCGGCTCGCTCGTTTTGCGGCGACATGGCAGGAAGTGCAGCCGTCCGAGTTGCTGAGGGAAAGCGCGCTGCGCTTCCTGCGCGTCCACGAGCTACGAGCCGCCGATGCTCTGCAGCTTGCGGCGGGCGTAGCCGCGGCAGAAGGGCAACCCACGACCCTCGCCTTCGTCTGTCTCGACGATCGCCTAGCCGAAGCCGCCGAACGCGAGGGCTTTGCCGTCGCCGGCATGCGCGCGACCACGCGCTGAAACCGCGCGCGCGAACGCTAGATAGAACACCCCGAGACCGCGCAACCCAGCATCCGTTATCCTTGCGCCCCTCATGCGCCGAATCGCTTTCGTCGTCCTTCTTTTCGCCGCCGCCGTCGCGTACGCGCAGCAACGCGACGACGCCTTCCTCGATGACGTCGAGAACGCGCGAACGTTCAATGCCGTGGCCATCTCGCCGGACGGGAGACACATCGCCTGGTCGGTGCAGGGAATCGGCGTGACGACGGCGACGACGGCGGGCATGGATATCCATCTCCTGCCCGGCGACGGCGATGACCACTTCCTGGCCTGGTCGCCGGACTCGACGTCGCTGGCAACCGTAAGCGACGGAGGGAAAGAACAGCGGCAGATCTTCGTGACGCACATCGGCGCTTCGCCGATCCGCGTGACGAACGTGCACGGCTACCTTGCCGAGCCGCGCTGGTCGCCGGATGGAAGATCGATCGCTTTTCTCTTCATCGAGAACGCAAAGCGCGCCGCCGGCCCGCTCGTGGCGATGTCGCGCGCGGTCGGTCCGATCGAAGAGCACATCGATGAGCAGCGCGTAGCCGTCGTCGATGTGTCCACGAAGAAGCTGCGCATCGTCACACCGGCCGATATGTACGTCTACCACTTCGACTGGTCCCCCGACAGCAGGCAACTGGTGACGATGGCCGCTCCCGGGTCGGGCGACAACAATTACTGGATCGCGAAGCTGCACGTCGTCGACGTTGAGGCCGCGGCGATGCATCCGATCTACACGCCGCAGCTTCAGGTGGCCGCGCCGCGCTGGTCGCCGGACGGCAAATCGATCGCCTTCATCGAAGGGCTGATGAGCGACGAAGGATCGACCGGCGGCGATCTGTTCGTAATCCCCGCCGCGGGCGGCGCCGCGCGCAATGTGACGCCGGAGATCAAAGCGTCGGTAACGTCGCTCGCATGGACGGCGCCCGATCGCATCACATTCGGTGAGGATGTCGCCGGCGAGTCGGCAATCGCCCGCGTCGATACGGCCAGCGGCACGATCGAGACGCTCTGGCGCGGCCAGGAATTCATCACCGGCCACGATGGCGGCATCGGTGCGTCGCTGGCGAGCGACGGGATGACCTCGGCGGTCATCCGCAGCGGGTTCCGCAACGCAGCCGAGGTCTGGGCTGGGCGGATCGGCGAATGGAAGAGGATCACCACGACGAACCGCTCCTCAACGGCGGCGTGGGGCGAGGCGCGCTCGATCCGCTGGAAGAGCGATACGTTCGACGTGCAGGGCTGGCTGCTCGCTCCCGCGCAGGTGGAGGCGGGGCGCAAGTACCCGATGGTGGTCTGGATCCACGGCGGCCCGGCGGCGGCGTCGCTGGCCCGCTGGCCCGATCCGCGTGCCGCGCTTCTCTCGCGCCGCGGCTACTTCGTCTTCTTCCCGAATCCGCGCGGCAGCTACGGCCAGGGAGAGGCTTTCACACGCGCGAATGTGAAGGATTTCGGCTACGGCGATCTTCGCGACGTCATGACCGGCATCGACGCGGCGGCCGCTTCGAATCCGATCGATACCAGCCGGCTCGGCATCTGGGGCTGGAGCTACGGCGGCTACATGACCATGTGGACGGTGACGCAGACGACGCGATTCAAGGCGGCCGTCGCCGGCGCCGGAATCGCCAACTGGCAGAGCTACTACGGCGAGAACGACATCGACGCCTGGATGATCCCGTATTTCGGTGCCTCTGTTTACGATGATCCGGCCGTCTACGCCCGCAGCGCGCCGATCACGTTCATCACGAAGGTGACGACGCCGACGCTCGTCGTGGTCGGCGAGCGCGACGGCGAGTGCCCCGCTCCGCAGTCATTCGAGTTCTGGCACGCGCTCAAGACCGCCGGCGTGGAGACGCAACTCGTCGTCTATCCCGACGAAGGACACCGCATCGCCAAGAAGGAGCATCAGCGCGACATCGCACGCCGGTTGGTGGGATGGTTCGATACGCATTTGAAGTGAGCGGAGCCCTGGGAGCGCGGGCGTCTCGACCGCGCTTTGATGCTCGGCATCCTGCTGCCTGCAAGCGCGGGCGAGACGCCCGCGGTCCCAGGGCTCCGCACGGGATGAACTCTCCTCTAACCCACGTTCTCGCTCGCACATGAAACGCTCGCTCATCCTTCTCGCCTTTCTCGCCGCTCCCACGCTCGCCGACACACTGACGTTCAAAGTCATCGGCATCGACTGCGCCTCGTGTGCGCCGCCCGTGAAGAAAGCATTGGCATCGGTGGCCGGCGTGACGAGCGTCAAGGTAGACACCGATGCGAAGACGGCAACCGTCGACGTCCCATCCGGCTTCGACAAGGCAAAACTGCGTGAGGCACTGTCGAACGCGGGCTTCGAGGCATCGTTTCCGGGAGAGAAACAGAGCGGCATTGAACCGCTGCCGGCGAACGTGGCGAGGTCGCTCGACATCGTCCGCTATGACGGCAAGTCGGCGCTCGACATCGGCAAGGTGCTCGCACCCGGCAAGATCACCATCGTCGATTACTACGCTGGCTGGTGCGGCCCCTGTAACGTGCTGGAGTCGAGGCTGGAGCGCTACATGGTGGCGCACCCTAATCTCGCCATCCGCCGCGCGGACATCGGCAAGTGGAACAACGCCGCGGCGTCCCAGGCCACCCACTTCGGCGCGGAAGCGCTTCCCTACATGCACGCTCGAATCAAACCTGGCGGCAACTCCAACGTAACATGAGCGTGATGACTAAAGCGCGCGCGAACCCCTATCCCCTGCTCCTCCTCGGCGGAGGCGGGCTGGCATTACTGGCGGTGATCATCGTCCGGACACAAACCTTCGCCGCGCACCCCGACGTGCTGGCGTGGGCGTTCACCTGCGACCTGACGATCTCGCTGCCGCTGCTCTGGTGGCTCTTCGCCGTGCGGACCGGCCGGGCGGGGGCGGTGACGCTCATCCCGCTCTTCGTCATCGGCGTTGGTATCGCGGCGCGGATCATCCCGGCGGCGCAGCACTCGTTCGTCGATCAGCTTCGCTACATCGCCGCGCCGCTCGACCTGGTCACGATCGCGCTGGTCATCCGGCGGGTGGCGCGCATCCGGCGCATCGACGGCAGCGGCGATCCTGTCGATCGCATCGAACGGGCGTGCGGGGAAATCTTCGGCAACAGCCGCGCCGCGGCCATGGTCGCCTTCGAGATCTCCATCGCTTACTACGCCTTTTCCGGCTGGTGGAAACGACCCGCGGCAGGCTTCACGGTGCATCAACGCAACGGATGGGCGACCCTCATCGGCGTCTTGGTTTTCCTGATCGGCGTCGAGTCGATCGGCGCGCATCTCGTCGTGCAGATGTGGAGCGTGAAGGCGGCCTGGATCGTCACCACGCTCGACCTCTACGGCGTCCTCTGGCTCCTCGGCGATTACCAGGCACTGCGCCTGCGGCCGACGCGCATCGAGGGCGATACGCTCTTTCTCAGCTACGGTCTCCGCTGGCGTGGCGCCATTCCGCTGGCCGCCATCGCCGCGATCGAGCCGTTGCATCACGAGGCCGAATGGAAGCGCAAGGGCGTACTGAAGGTGGCGATGCTCGACGAGCCTCGCCTCCTCATTCGGTTTGCCACGCCACAGACCGTGCACGGCCTGGCGGGGATTTCGCGAACGATCGATGCGATCGCGATCCTCGCTGACGACGACAGCGGCTTCGAGGCGGCCTTGCGGGCCGCTACGCCCGCATCGTGTCCGGCCGCCACATCTTGATGCTCTTCTTGATGTCGTCGCGGCCTGTCAGTTGGCCGCCCAGCACCGAGCGCGTCAGTCCGGCCAGCTCGGAGTCGTCGCCGCAGAAACGGAGGGCGATCAATTGGTCGCTCGTCAGCTCGCCGACCCGTCCACGCAGATCGTCGGGCAGGCATCGCTGCAGACGCAGAGTCTCTTCGAGCCGGATCAGACGATCCTGAACCGTCAGCACCATGGCCCGCACCGTAAGCGCGAGAGAGATCAGCGCGAACGCGACCAGGATCTCCCACAACGGCAGCCGCGAGCCCCAGTGACGATAGGCGTAAATGATGCGGATGATCAGATTGATGGCCAGCAACGGAAGGACGACGAAGTGGAACAGCGGGAAGTACCGGCGGTGGGTGGGGTAGGACTGCGGTGCGTCGGCCATGGGGACCCTCCTCTTTCGGGAAAGCATCGCACGGCAGTCAATGGCGCCGATCAGAAAACGTATTTGGCCGTGGCGTGGACCGCTTGCAGCTTCGCGCTGAGCGCGGCGCCCGGCTGGACGCGGAAGTGCTGGTTGACCTTCAGGCGCACCTCGCCGCGGTTGGCGCTGTCGGCGAGCTGTTGCGGGAGCTCGACGATCGTCACCGTCAGCGGCACCTCGCCCTGATGTTCTTCGACGATCTCGCGGATCCGGCGCACCGTCTCCTCCGACATCCGCGGGTAAGGCACTTCCAGCGCGATCTCTTTCACCTTCTTGTCCCGGATCCCTTCCAGCGGAATGATCTCGAGGGCGTTGAGCTCCGGTGTGATGGGCGCCTCGTGGAAGGCAGCCGAGTGGGCGGCGAAAGAGGGTTCATCGTCGGGAGTGGCAAGCCGGGGGTCGGGGGTCGGAGAGAGGTCGTCATCGGAAACGGCGTCATCGGAGACAACTTCCTCTCCGACGCCCGACTCCCGACTCCCGACCCCCGCGAACAGCCCCAGATTGTTCGACCGATCCCCGTACTTCTCGTTCTCGATCTCTTTCGGATCGCGGTCGTCATCGGCATCCTCCGCGCTCACGTCGTAGCCGGATACACGTGCGTACTCGTCGTCTTCGCGTTGGGCATGCTGCTCGGCTGATTGCAGCGCGGCGCTGCGGCCGGCCTGCATTCCGCCGGTGTCTTTCACCGCGGCGGTGAGCAGTACGGCGATTCCGTTCTCGAGCCACTTCGTGTACTTCGCGTAAAGATCCGAGAAGACCACCACGTCGACGGAGCCTCGCTGATCGTCGAGGATGAACTTCGCCATCAGCTTCCCTTCGTTCGGTCCCTTCTTGATCTTCGACTTCTTGAGCTGTGAGACGATGCCGCCGATGTTCACGATCTCGTCGATGTGCTGATGAAGGCTGTCGGTGGTGGCATTGGCGAAGAGACGCAGCTCGTCGTTGTACTGATTCAGCGGATGGCCGGTGATGTAAAAGCCGAGGGTCTCCTTCTCGAAGCGGAGCTTCTCGTCGTCGGGCCATTCCTTCAAACGTAGGTCGGACTCTCCAGTCCGACCGGTCGGACTAAGAGTCCGACCTACGTTGGTTCCCCCGAAGAGCGACGACTGTCCGCGCTCTTTCTCTTCGCGAGCCCGTTGTGCCGAGTCGGCGGTGTTCTCCAGCGTCTCGAAAAGCACCCGGCGCGGGATGCCGAGGAAATCGAACGAGCCCGACTTGATCAGGGCCTCGATCACCTTCTTGTTGCAGGCGCGGAGGTCGACCGCTTCGCAGAAATCGAGGAGCGAGGTGTATCTCCCCTTCTTCTGCCGCGCCTCCAGGATCGACTCGATGGCGCTCGCGCCGACGCCCTTCACCGCGCCAAGGCCGAAGCGGATGTTCGGGCCGACGACGGTGAAGGCGTAATTCGACTCGTTGATGTCGGGCGGCAGAATGGTGATGCCCATCTGCGACGATTCGTGGATGAACTTCACCACGAAGTCGGTGCGGTCCATTTCCGAGGTCATGAGCGCGGCCATGAAGTGTCTCGGGAAGTGCACCTTGAGCCACGCCGTCTGGTACGCCACGAGCGCGTAGGCCACCGAGTGCGACTTATTGAACCCGTAGCGGGCGAACGGCTCGATGTAGTCGAAGATCTCGTTGGCCTTCTTCTTGTCGTAGCCGTTCGCGGCGGCGCCGTCGACGAACTTGCCGCGCTCGGCGGCCATGACCGCGGCGTCCTTCTTGCCCATTGCTTTTCGTAGCAGGTCGGCCTGCCCGAGCGAGTAGCCGGCCACGCGTTGCGCGATCTGCATGACCTGCTCCTGGTAGACGATGACGCCGTAGGTCTCCTCGAGCAGCTCCTTCATCAGCGGCACGAGGTATCGCGGCTTCTGCGAGCCGGTCTTGACCTTGACGTAGACATCGACCATGCCGGCGTCGAGCGCGCCCGGGCGGTAGAGCGCGTTGAGCGCGGCCAGATCCTCGAACTGCGTCGGCCGCGACTTGCGCAGAATGTCCACCATCCCGCCCGATTCAAACTGGAACACCCCCTTGGTGCGCCCTTCCTGAAAGAGGCGGAAGACCTCGGGATCGTCGAGGGGCAGGTTCGCGATGTCGATCGAAACGCCCTCCACCGCCTTGGCCGACTTGATGGCGTCGTCGATCACCGTCAGCGTGCGCAGGCCGAGGAAGTCCATCTTGAGAAGACCCATCTTCTCGACGATGCGCATGTCGTACTGCGTCACGATTTCATCGCGGTTGGTGCGATAGAGCGGGACGTAGTTCGTGACCGGCTCCGGCGTG
>JADGNY010000228.1 GCA_017883235.1 Thermoanaerobaculia bacterium
CTTCGGCACCTTCTCCCCCCGCAAAGAAACCGCGGGGGGAGAAGGACTCTCGACGAAAGGGCGTGGCAAGAAGCGAAGCAATCCTGTGAGAAATGCGGGCTAGCATGGGCTAGCATATGGGCTAGCATCGCGCTCTTGATACCGAGGCACTTGGAGATCGCTCTCGCTGGTGGGCTCGATCCTTGCTCAATGCAAGGGAAAGGAAACATTCATGAAAAAACTGTTACCGCTTTCGTTCGCACTTGTTCTGGCGTCCTCATGCGCCGTTGGTCTGTATTCTGACCGTCGAGGCAGGGACGTTGTCGTCGCGGCACCTGAGTTCTACGGAACTGTGACTTACGTGGACACCGGCGCGCATCGGATCGACCTCGACTATATCGAAGGTGGAAACCATGTCACGCGGAACGTCTACTACGACGAGGGTGCCACGCGCTGGAATGGTGTCCGCTACAACGAGATCCACAACGGTGACCACATCACGGTCCGCGGCCGTCAAGAAAAAGGCAAGTGGCGCGCCGACGAAGTTCGTCGCCACGATTGAAGCCCTATTGAAGCCCCGATTCGAGCGTTCGAAGAAACGCCTGCGGACGCAGGCGTTTCACTCGTTTCGAAGGTCTACCAAAGAAGGCAATCTGTTGCCTCGGTGAGCGGCTCCCGCGCATCGTAGAGCGCTCCACCTGCCACGGTTACAAACTCGCTCGGAAAAACATGCCCTTGTGGTAAACATGCGCCCCTCGGAGGGAAGCGCATGAATCGTGTTCTGCGGCTGCTGTTCGTTGCCGGTTTTCTGGTCACCGTTGCCTACGGGGCAACACCTCCCAAAGCAACATCACCTTCTCTGCCCGACGCCTCCATCCTCAAGGGGATGAAGTGGCGTGAGGTGGGGCCGTACCGCGGCGGGCGGGCGGATGCGGTGGTCGGGATCGCCGACCAGCCGAACGTCTACTACTTCGGCTCGACCGGCGGCGGCGTCTGGAAGACCACCGACGGCGCGCAGACGTGGAAGCCGGTGTCGGACGGCTTCTTCGGCGGGACGATCGGTGCCGTCGCGGTCGCGCCGTCCGATCCGAGCGTCGTCTATGCCGGGACCGGCGAGGAGACGATCCGGGGCAATGTCTCGCCCGGCGCGGGGATGTGGAAGTCGACCGACGCCGGCAAGAGCTGGACGCACATCGGGCTCGATGACTCGCAGCAGATCGCCCGCATCCGCGTCCATCCGTCGAATCCGGATCTGCTCTACGTCGCCGCTCTCGGTCACGCCTTCGGGCCGAACGACATGCGCGGCGTCTATCGCTCGCGCGACGGCGGCAAGAGCTGGGACCGCATCCTCTTCGTCAACCGCGACTCCGGTGCGGTCGATCTGAACATGGACCCGTCGAACCCGCGGATCCTCTACGCCTCCACCTGGCGCTTCCGGCGCGGCGCGTACTTTTTCGACAGCGGTGGGGAAGGGTCGGCGCTCTGGAAGTCGACCGACGGCGGCGATACGTGGAAAGAGCTGTCGCGCAACAAGGGCATGCCGAAAGGACCCCTCGGCATCATCGGCGTGAGCGTGTCCACGTCGAATCCGCAGAACGTCTATTCAATCGTCGAAGCGAAAGAAGGCGGCGTCTTCCGCTCGCGCGACGGCGGCGATACCTGGGCGAAGACGAGCGATCTGGCCGATCTCCGCCAGCGCGCCTGGTACTACTCCCGGATCTACGCCGATCCGAAGGATGAAGACACGGCCTACGTCGTCAACGTGCGCTTCCACAAGACCAAAGACGGCGGCCGGACGTGGAGCGCCATCAACACGCCGCACGGCGACAACCACGATCTCTGGATCGCGCCGAACGATCCGAAACGGATGATCGAGGCGAACGACGGCGGCGTGAATGTCACCACCGACGGCGGCGTGAACTGGACCAAGCAGGACAACCAGCCGACCGCGCAGTTCTACCGCGTCTCGGTCGACACCGATTTTCCCTACCGGCTCCTCGGGCCGCAGCAGGACAACACCGCCGTGCGTATCCGTCATCAGGGCGCCGGCGGCGGCATCGGACCGCGCGACTGGGAAGAGACGGCGGGCGGCGAGAGCGGCTACATCGTCGCCGATCCGAAGAACCCCGATATCGTCTACGGCGGCTCGTACGGCGGCCTGCTGACGATTTACAACCACCGCACCGGCGAGGAGCGCGACGTCAATCCGTGGCCCGACAATCCGATGGGCGCCGGCGCGGCCGACATCAAGCACCGCTTCCAGTGGAACTTCCCGATCTTCTTCTCGCCGAACGATCCCTCGAAGGTCTACGCGGCGTCGCAGTTCCTGATGGAGTCGACGAACGCCGGTCAGAGCTGGAAGGTGATCAGCCCCGATCTGACGCGCAACGACAAAACGAAGGAAGGCCCGAGCGGCGGGCCGATCACCAAGGACAACACCAGCGTCGAGTACTACGACACGATCTTCTACGGCGCCGAGTCGCCGGTCGAGGCGGGGGTGCTGTGGATCGGCTCCGACGACGGCCTCGTGCACGTTTCTCGCGATGGCGGCGCGCACTGGGACGACGTCACGCCGCCGAAATCGATCATGCCGGAATGGATCATGATCAATGAGATCGACGCCAGCCCGACCGACAAGGGCGTCGCCTACGTCGCTGCGGCGAACTTCAAGTGGGACGACTTCCACCCGTACCTGTACAAGACCGCCGACTACGGCAAGACGTGGACGAAGATCGTCGAGGGGATTCCGGCCGGCGAGTTCACGCGGGTCATTCGCGCCGATCCAAAGAAACGCGGCCTGCTCTATGCCGGCACGGAGCGCGGCGTCTATGTCTCGTTCGATGACGGCGGGCACTGGCAGCCGCTGCAGTACAAGCTGCCGATCGTCCCGATCCACGATCTGCTCGTCCACGAGGACGCGCTGATCGCCGCCACGCACGGGCGCGCGTTCTGGATGCTCGACGACCTCGAGCCGCTGCGCGAGATGACGCCGGAGATCGCCGCCAAGCCGGTACATCTCTTCACGCCGTTGCAGACGTGGCGGACGGGCGGCGGGGGTGGGCGCGGGGGCGGATTCGCGGGGACGAACCCGCCGAACGGCGCGGTCATCGATTACTACATCCACGATCAGAAGCCCGGCACGAAGGTCGCCATCGCGTTTCTCGGCGGCGACGGCAAGGTGATCCGCGAATACACCGGAACCGTCCAGGCCGAGGCGGCCAAACCGCGGGAAGCCAGTGGGACGCCCGCGCCTCCTGCCACGACGCAGGCGGAAGCCGAACCGAAGGAAGCGGTCAAGTCCGAAGGAGACGCGGCCGAAGAAGAAGGCGGCGGCGGCGAGGAGGGAGGGCGGCGCGGCCGCGACTCCAGCAAGCTGACGGACGTCGTCAACGGGCACAACCGCTTCGTCTGGAATCTGCGCACGGCCGAAGCGAAGCGCTTTCCCGGCCTGGTGATGTGGGCCGGCGGCACACTCGGGCCGCGCGTACCGCCCGGCATGTATCAGGCACGGGTCACGGTCGGCGAGCAGCCGGCGGTCACGGTGCCGTTCGAGGTGCGCCAGGACCCGCGCAGCACGTCGTCGACTGCCGATCTGAAAGCGCAGTTCGATTTCGTCACCAGCGTTCACGACAAACTCTCCGAGGTGAATGAGTCGGTCACGCGGATCCGCGAAGTGCGCAAGCAACTCACCGACGTGAAGAAGCGCGTGGCCGACAACAAGGCGGTCGTCGCCGCGGCGAACGATCTCGACAAGAAGATGACCGCGGTCGAAGAGGCGCTGTACCAGACCAGGAACAAGAGCTCGCAGGATCCGCTGAACTATCCGATCCGTCTGAACGACAAGCTGGCCGGAGTGGGCGACTCGGCGGCATCCGGCCCCTACGCGCCGACGTCGCAGCAGATCGCTGTGCGCGATGAGCTGGTAGCGAAGATCAACATCGAGCTGGCGAAGTTGAAGGCGATCTGGGATACCGATCTGCCCGCGTTCAACAAGCTGGCGGCTGGAGTGCCGGTGGTGAAGTGAAACTGCATGCTGCGCGCGCATTCGCGCGCGCAGCATGCGTGGAGTTTGGACGTTACGACGCCGCGATAGCGGCTCAAGAAGGTAGCCAGGGGTGCGAGCGCTTTTTGCGAGCACCCCTGGTCTGCGTTGTCTCTTGGAAGCGTGCCGCGTCAGCGGC
>JADGNY010000229.1 GCA_017883235.1 Thermoanaerobaculia bacterium
GCGCGGTCTCACCGGAGATCCTGACAGGCTCGCTGCGCTCACCGTCAGGATGGACTTCAGACAACGCGCGGTCTCACCGGAGATCCTGACAGGCTCGCTACGCTCACCGTCAGGATGGGACAACCCAGCAACCCAGCAACCCTGCAACCCTGCAACCAAAATCTTCGAGGGGGGTAGGGAAATCCCTTCCTCATGGCTCTCCATGTAACAGAACTCATTCCGCGATCACTATCTGACCAAGTAAAGAGAAAGATGTCTCCGTACGACGTTCAGCAGTTTCGCGCTCCCGATCATGATAGAAGTCATGATAAAGTCACCACCAATCCTTAATTCGATTTGACGCGACTGGTTCCACGAGCCCGCCGCGAGGTTTTGACACAACCACTGGCCGCAGCCGAGGAGTAACCTTATGCGTAAAGCCGGACTTGTAGTCATCGTCGTTCTGCTGGCGGAGTTGGGGCTGGCGGTCGGGCAGGAGATCCCGAAACTGCCGCCCATGGACGATCCGCACGCGCGGGCGGCCTTCGCCAACAACCAATATCCGTCCGCCAGGGTCTGCGGCGAGTGTCACCCCAAGCAGTTCGCCGAGTGGAGCATCTCCTCGCACGCCTACGCCGCCGTCTCCCCGATGTTCAACAAGTTCGAACAGAGGATCAACGACCTCGCGCGTGGCACGATCGCCTACTTCTGCGTCCGCTGTCACGCCACCGTCGGCACGACGCTGGGCGAGAGGCGCGACATCGCGTGGTGGAACCGCACTCCGGCCGCACAGGAAGGCATCACCTGCGTCACCTGCCACCGCGTGGGCGAGGCTTACGCCAAGAGCAACGGGGCGCGGAGAATCACGCCGGGCGACATCTCCGAGCCGGTGTTCGGCCCCTTCGACACGACGGGCGTCCTCAAAGCCATCAGCAATGCGACGCTCTACAAGATCCTGGTTAGCTCCGACCAGCCCGACAGGGCCGGCTACATCCGCATCCACCAGCAGGCCATTCAGTCCACCGTGATCCAGCAGTCGGAGCTCTGCGTCACCTGCCACCAGGTTCAGGTCCACGCCGGCATCAAGCTGGAGACCGTTTGGGAGGAGTATCGCGCCTCACCCGCCTTCAAGGAGGGCATCACCTGCCAGCAGTGCCACATGAGCCCAAACCCTGGGCTACCGGTCCCCTTTGAGACGGGACCCGCCGCCGTTGTCAACGGAATGACCGTCAACGATCAACGGCCGCTGAGCAACCACGAATTCATGGGCCCGGGCTACCCCATCAGTCATCCCGGTCTCTTCCCTATACCCCTGGTCGAGTCTCGCTTCACTCCTCAGCAGTGGCTGAAGTTCGACTACCGCGCCAAATGGGGGAGCGACGAGTTCGAGAACAACGTTGCCGCTGACTACAAGTTCCCGCCCGAGTGGCAAAACGCTGCCGACCGCAAGGAGGCGTGGACTGTGGTTCAGGCCAATCTGGCGAGATGGGAAGACCGGAAGACGTCGCGCATCAAGCTCCTGGAGAACGGCTCAAAACTCGACGGCCCGTTCTTCAACGGCAGCCCCCAGGCCGGCAGAGACTTCTCATTCCAATACAAGCTCACCAACCTGAATAAGGGCCACAACCTCCCCTCCGGCTCTTTGGGCGCCCAGCCGGAATTGTGGCTCGACGTCGCCCTCATCGACCCCGACGGAAAGAGGATCTGGGAGTCGGGCTACGTCGACAGTCATGGCGACGTGGCCGACCTGCAATCGCACGACGTCCGCGAGCGCAAGATCTCCACTCAGGACCCGTTCAAGGGCCAACCCTTGCCCTTTGACAAACAGCTCTTCAGCATGCAGGCCAAATTCATCACTACTAACGTGAAGGGGACCGATCGGGAGATGTATCTGCCGATCAACCTCGACTTCGACCAGCTCCCCTTCATCCGCCCCGGCGGCACGCCGGCCTCGGTGAACAATCATCCGCCCAACGTGCGCATGGAGAAGCACAGCATCCCGCCGCTGGCCACACGCGCCGCCAGGTACACAGTGCCGGGGAACCTGCTGACGAAGCCGGGCACCTATCGCCTCGCGGCACGCCTGCGCGCCCGGACGGAACCGATCTACTTCATGGAATTCGTCTTCGCTACGACGGACATGGAAAAGACCGAGAACGAATGGGCCACCGATACCCATCAATACGCCGTCGCATTCGAGGTCCACTGAGAGAGGGCGAACATGAATCGAAAAGCGTCGATTGCGAATCCTTTCCTCGTTGGATTGCTTCTTCTGGCTGTCAGCGTCCCGTGCGCCTTCGCCCAGTCCGCTGCTGACGACAAAAAAGACCACGACATGTCGCCCGAGGCGAAGCTCCTTCCCGGCCCGCCCGCCGCGGACTCCTTTGTCGCCGACCCCGTCTATCCGGAGCCCTACGACGCCCAGGCCCAGATCGACATCTACGACAAGAGGCACATGAACCCTAACCCCACGGGCGTTCCACCCGTGGAGTTAGGCCTTCGCATGTACGACCGCGGAGCCTACACGCCGCGCGCCACGTGGCTCTTTGGCCCGAAGGATCCAGTCAATTCTGGATTCATGACTTATGGCGATCTTCGCATCGCCGGCGATTCCTACGATAACGGGAACGGCAAGGGGAAGCAGGACGTCGTCGCCGCCCGGCTCAATCTGGACATGGACCTCGCGCTCACCCCGACCGAGCGCATCCACGCCTTTGCGCGGCCGCTCGACAAGAACAACTCGTTTACGCGCTATGTCTTCAGCGGCACGGACAAGGGCAAGTTGATCCACAACTTCGACTTCGACCTCGACACGCTCTTCTTCGAGGGCGACGCCGGCCAGATCAGCGGCGGGTTGATGGGCAAGCCGAGCAAGTTCGATCTGCCGTTCGCCATCGGCAGGATGCCCTTCGTGGCGCAGAACGGGGTATGGATCGAGGATGCCTTCGACGGCGCGGCCATGAGCATCACGGCCAAGAACATCCCGTCGCTCGACGTCAGCAATATCGACGTCAGCTTCTTCGCCGCCGACGCCCAGGTGACCACTGCCGCCGCTGCCGGCTCGAAGAACGGCGTTTACGGCTTTGCCGGGTTCGCCGATGCGCTGAAGGGATACATCGAGTTCGGCTATGGCTACCTCAAGGCAGACAACGGCGATCTGAGCTACAACAACGTGACCGCGGCGTTTACGAGGCGGTACCTGGGCCGGCTCTCCAATAGCGTCCGGGTGATCGACAACTTTGGTCAGAAGGGGATCCCGGGGCAGGCGAAAACGGCCGACGGCCTGCTGGTCCTGGTGGAGAACTCGCTCACGCCGAAGTATCTGCCGTGGGGCAATCAGTTGAATTTCGTCCCCTACTTCAACGTCTTTGCAGGCTTCAACTCGCCGCAGTCTTTGGCGCGCGGCGGCGATGCCGGCGGCGTGCTGCGCAACACCGGAATCACCTTCGAGTCTGACGGTATGACGGCCTACCCGACGCTCGACGCCACCGCGAAAAAGTCGTATGGCGGCGCGGGGGGATTGGAGTACCTCTTCGATCTCGCTCACCAGATCATCGTCGAGGGGTCGGTGGTCCAGCGTATGAGCGGCAACACGTTGGGCTCGCAGTACGGAATCGGCGTCCGCTATCAGCAGCCGATCAGCCCCGACTTGATCATCCGTTTCGACGCCATGAAGGGCTGGCTGCAGGGACAGAAGGACATTTACGGCGTACGAGCGGAGCTCCGGCTCAAATTCTGAGGAGGTTTTCGATGTCTGTGTTTCAGCTCAACGTCAACGGCAAGGGGTACTCGGTCGACATCGACGGCAACATGCCTCTGCTCTGGGCTCTTCGAGACATTCTGGGACTCAAGGGGACCAAGCTCGGTTGCGGTGTCTCGCAATGCGGCGCCTGTACCGTTCATCTCGACGGCGTTGCGGCGCGTTCCTGCTCCGTCGACGTCGGCGTGGCCTGTCTCTCCAAGATCACCACGATCGAGGGACTCTCATACGACGGCGGCGAGCTGCACCCGTGCCAGAAGGCCTGGGTCGACCTCGGCGTGCCGCAGTGCGGTTTCTGCCAGCCGGGTCAGATCATGACCGCCGCGGCACTCCTCGCGGCGAATCCGCACCCCAATGACGAGCAGATCGACGCGGCGATGCGCGGCAACATCTGCCGCTGCGGCACTTATCCACGGATC
>JADGNY010000051.1 GCA_017883235.1 Thermoanaerobaculia bacterium
TTCGCACGAGTGTGCCGGAATCTCGCTCACGCATCGCCCTGATCAAGGTCCCTCACTCCCGCGATCACCGTTCCTCCGGTTGCGTGGTGGATCGGTGTCTTCGAAGATGTTCGTTTCGCCGTTTTCCACAACCAATAACCAGCGACGTACACATCAAGTGCACACAAACATGTGCACTCTTCACTCGCGGCCGCCGACGACACTACCCAATCCCTCCACGAATTCCGTTTTCCACAGGTTTCGAGGCATCCTCTGCGAAACGGTGAGAAATGCGGGCTAGCCAGCGGTTTCTGCGCGCGACAAGAAAATTTAACATCGAGAGCCCTTCTCCCCCAGCGCTTTTCAGCTTGGGGGAGAAGAGCCTGCCCTGAGCGAGCGAAGCGAGTCGAAGGGTGCCGAAGGCGGATGAGGGGGCGGTGCTTGCCGTGCCTCCCCGGCATCCACGTTTGGTTGCGGCTTCGCCGCGCTGCGCCTCTGTGGCTAAATTCTGTTCGAGCTTATCTACTTCTCCGCACCGCTGGCCAGCGACCACGTTCCGGTCGCTTTGTTCAGCTTGTGGCAATGCGTGCATTCGCCCTGAAACTGCTTCACGAAATCGCTCTGATCGCCTTTCGCGAGATGGATTCCATGGAGCATTGGCGCAAACGGGGGAAAGAGTTTCGATGTTGCGCTGTGGCATTTCATGCATGACGCGGGGATGTCTTTGGTTGGCACGGCCGGATGCTTCCCCTTCAGCGTCATCCCCTTCGGCACGAACGCCTGCATGGCCGCGAGTGTTTTCGCATCGACCGTCCCGTTCCAGCGCGCGAGCAGCGTACTGAGACGCATCTCTTTTACGTGGCAGTCGACGCAGCCGGCAGGATACATATCCTTCGCGGTGATTCCCGGAATGGCACGCGGTGGCGCAGCCATCGCGGCCGGGACGAAGACGGCGAGTGCGAGTGCGATGAGACGTAATTTCATAGATTGATGATGGCGCCCGGCCGGACGGCTCGCCGTGATCTGCGTCCGCGTCCTCGGAGCGCTGCGTCACGATGCCGTGTGCGGCCTCCCGAACACGAGGTAGCCACGTCAGCTTCCCTTTGGACATCGCCCCCGACACGTTACCGTGACTCCCACGCAGTACTGTGGAACCTTACGACGCCGCGATAGCGGCTTAAGAAGGTAGCCAGGGGTGCGAGCGTTTTTTGCGAGCACCCCTGGTCTGCGTTGTCTCTTGGAAGCGTGCCGCGTCAGCGGCACTGGAGTAATCGGGGACTTCATCAAGTGCCGCTGACGCGGCACCGATTTCGGATCGCATCGGTCCAGGGGTGCTCGCAAAAAACGCTCGCACCCCTACCATCTTTGTCGCCGCTAACGCGGCGCGCGAGACTCGTTACGAATGGATCACTACGACTACACCGCGGGCTTCGTCCGGTACAGAAACCTCAGCGAGCATTCGTCACGAACAGGTGGATGTTAGCCCAGCATCATTCTTCAAACGTTGTAAATCTCTTCCTGCGTGAGCCAGGCGGCGTACTCGACCGCCTGCTCGACGTCTCCACGTTCGAGATCCGGATAGCCTTCGAGGATCTCCTCAAACGAGGCACCGTGCGCCACCTGTCCGACGATGACGGCGACCGTAATCCGCATACCGCGGATGCATGCCCGGCCACCCATGATCTCCGGAGTAAATGTAATTCGTTCGAACATCGAAGGCTTCTTCTCGTCCTTACTGAGCGTCCTGGTCATTCCCTGGCAAGCGAGACATACGTTTGCCAGTTTACTGCCGGTCAGCCGCCTCTTTCGCGGCGAGCTCCTGTTTTGTGAGTGGCAGAGGCACCCGGAGCGCTGGCGTCTCGCCGGCTGGCCCGGAGGCGTCTCGCCTCCGCGCTTACCGCGAATGTATGGTGTCTCGCCCGGGTGGCGGCGAGACGCCGCCACGCCAGCCGCCGAGACGGCAGCGCTCCTTTATGCGGCGAAGCCCGCAATTGAGTGGCGGCCCGGGAGGGCCGCCACTCGGAGACTTCTTACAGATGACTCACTGCACCGCGGGTGTCGGCGGCGCCGGCGTCTGTGCCGGCGGTGTCGTCACCGGAGGCGTCTTCGACGCCGGAGCCTTCGCCTTGCGGCTCCTCTTCGGAAGCGTCGCGGCCATGATGTCGATGTGCGGCTGGAGAACCAGCCCCTCATCGCCGCCGAGCTGCTTGCCGACGCGGTAGGCCGTGCGCGACTTCGACGTCGCCTGCCAATGGTGGTAGTTCAGGCTGTAGCGCAGGATGTCCGAGAACGTCTTCAGCTCGTCATACACGGGGCGCTGCGCCTCGAAGTCACGATGCGCCCCCACCTCGGCGGACGTCGTCGCTGCCGACTGCTGCCAGACGTCCGAGGCGGTCAGACCGTTGATCGCCGCATCGACGAACTGACGCGGAACCCCCTTGGCGAAGGTGATGCGCGTCTTCTGTTGCGGATCGGGCGGCACGATGTCGGGCATCGTCTCCCGTAAGGCCCTCAGGATTTCCACGCGGTCGGCCGGGGCCAGGGCCGTTGCGCGGATGGCGGTCGCGATATCCGCCGGAGCTGATGCCGCGGTTGCAGGATTCGTACTATTTGTAGCCATGATGATCACCTTTTCCTTTTCTCTCGTCGTAATGGGTCAAAATGATGCGAGCTGTCGCCAATTCGTCAGATCCTCACATATACACTTAGACGTAGCAGCCGCCAAAAGGTCACGGGGAGAACGCATCTTTTTGCGCGAGCGGAAGACGTCTCATAACAACGCAACAACGTATGAACACTATAGGTTGCTGTTTAGCGATGACGCGAATCATTCACGGGTGAGGCGGATCTGTTCACAGATGGCGTGGATCTGTTCACTGATGGCACGGATCACCCAACTGATCGCGCCGATCACCCAACTGAGCTCGCCGATCACCCAACTGAGCTCCCCGATCATCCAACTGAGCTCGCCGATCACCCAACTGAGCTCGTCAATCACCCAACTGAGCTCGCCGATCACCGAACTGAGCTCGCCGATCACCCAACTGAGCTCCCCGATCACCCAACTGAGCTCGTCAATCACCCAACTGAGCTCGCCGATCACCCAACTGAGCTCGCCGATCACCCAACTGAGCTCGTCAATCACCCAACTGAGCTCGCCGATCACCCAACTGAGCTCGTCAATCACCCAACTGAGCTCGCCGATCACCCAACTGAGCTCGCCGATCACCCAACTGAGCTCGTCGATCACCCAACTGATCGCGTCGATCACCCAACTGATCACGCCGATCAGTCAACTGGTGTCGCGGTTCGCTCGGCTCGCCGGGACCGTCCGGTGTCTTCGCCTCACATATATCATTCGGTCACAGGTTACCCATCATGATGTACGAGCCCCCTCCCCTTCGCATGGCCAGGCTGCGATTCGAGCTCAGGCCGCGGACGACGTTGCACCTCGCTCCCGAGAGGCGCGGCGAAGTTCTGTACGGCGCCTTTGGCACGATCCTGCAGCGAATCGCATGCGATCCCGCCTGCCCTGGCCCTGACACCTGCACCCGCCGGCAGGAATGCGCGTTCGCACAGATCTTCGAGCCGGCATCGCCCGCCGGCGACCGCTTTGGCGCGAGAGACGCGCGCAAAGGGTTTCTCTTCCGGCCTCCCCTCGACGCCGACCCCGAATACGGTCCGCGCCGCCCCCTCATCTTCGAGCTTCGGCTCTTCGGACAAGCCATCCACGCCTCGGCGATCTTCATCGACGCCTTCCGGCGTCTCGAGACCTCAGGCCTGGCGGACCGCGGCGTCGATCTGGTCTCCGTTCTCTCCCTCGACTGGACGGGCACCTCGGCGCGCATCCTTTTCGAAGAAGGCCGCCCCACCGCCGCCGAGCTCCAGATCCTCGACTTCGCCTCGCTGATGCGTCAGCCGCCCTCTGGCGAGCGCATGCGAATCGCCTTCGACACCCCCATGTACCTGAAGGACCGCGGAACGGTGCAGCGCGAGCCCGCCCTCCCCGCCCTGATTCGCCGCCTGCGGGACCGCATCTCCATGCTCTCTCTGATCTGGGAAGGAAAAGAGTGGCAAGCCGAATACCGCGCCATCGGCGAGCTCGCCGAGGATGCCGTAATGACCGTGGAGAACGGCGGCTGGAACGTGCACGCCCGGCACTCGACGCGGACCCACCGCAACATGCCCGTCGAAGGATTCCGCGGAACGGTCACCTACGACCGCGTTCACCCGGAGCTGCTGCCGCTGCTCCGGATCGGACAGGAGATCCACGTGGGACAGCATGTGGTTTGGGGGAATGGCCGGTACCGCCTCCTGAATGCCTAGGAGCCTGCGCGGTAGAAACGTTCTTGCGCCACTGCTGGCGGAGCCTTGGGCAACCGACGCTGCCGGCCGTGCCGGCCTAGGGGACGAAGTCGCCACGTAGATGTCGCCTGGACAAGGCGACAGCACCGTCCGCGTCTTCGGGTTCAGCTGTTGCCGGAACTCACCGCGGGCGAGACGCCTGGCGAGACGCCCCTCGGGCGCAGGCGCGGACGCCCACTCTCCGCTCGGGGGTGCGCATCCGCATCGTCTGCCGTCGGAAAACGTGATCCGCAGATGACGCAGATGGAACGCAGATGCGACCCTCCACGTCCGCGGTTGCATCGTTTCGATGCTCGCGCGCTTCGTTTTGACCTTCGCGCGCTTCATTTTCACCCTCGCGCGCTTCATTTTCACCCTCGCGCGCTTCATTTTCACCCTCGCGCGCTTCGTTTTCACCCTCGCGCGCTTCGTTTTCACCCTCGCGTGCTTCGTTTTGACCCTCGCGCGCTTCATTTTCACCCTCGCGTGCTTCGTTTTCACCCTCGCGTGCTTCGTTTTCACCCTCGCGTGCTTCATTTTCACCCTCGCGTGCTTCGTTTTCACCCTCGCGTGCTTGGTTTTGACCCTCGGGTGCTTCTTCTTGATGCGCGCGTGGTCAGTTGTTGACCCTCGGCGGTGCGATGCGAGGCGCCTAGGCCGCTCACACTCTCGCTGGAATCGTCGGCACTCTGTACCCCGTCGAGAGTCCTTCTCCCCCGCGGTTTCTTGCGGGGGAGAAGAGCCTGCCCTGAGCGAGCGAAGCGAGTCGAAGGGTGCCGACATGCGGATGAGGGGGCGCTTCACCCGTGCGTCAGTTGCGATTCAAAGGAATGTCCCCCGGAGGAGCGGAGATGCGGCAGGACGCGATTGGACCTTTTCGTCTTCGCGTCTGCGCGTCTTCGCGTGAAACCAACTTTCCATTTTCAAGCAGGGGTCTGCAATTCACGTATGTTGTTGGATCTTAAGGTTTTGCTGTCCGGACGGTCGATCGAGTATGAAGCTGCTGATGCGAAACCTGCACGGTCTGCCAAATCGGCCCCGCAAGGAGCACAGAATCAATGGGTTAGAATGCCTAGGGGGCCGAACGAGTGCCCCGCTCGAAGGCGATTGCGACCTTCACTCCCTCCACCGTGACGGTGATGGTGTTGCGCTGTCCGAACGAGTGCGCCGCTCGAAGGCGATTGCGACTTACCAGTCCGCGGCTCGACGTCGCGGTTGTTGGTCGGGGTCCGAATGAGTGCGCCAGTTCAGAACCACGAATGCTATGTCACGCGGATGCGCGGAGATGCGAATGAGACACTTCGATGTTTTCTTCTCCAAGTCCTCCGCGTCTCCGCGTGAAACCGGCGGCTCAGCGGAGAAGGCAGACCCACTGATGCAGTACTGGGTGTGCTACGACATCGCCGTCCGACCGCCGCCGGCAGCGGCTGTCGGACGTTCTGGTCGATTTCGGAACGCGCGTACAGGAGAGCGTCTTTCAATGCCGGATCGACCCGCAACTTGCCGAGGAGATGCTGGCGCGCGTCAAGCGAACGATCGAGGAGAACACGGACAAGGTCCACGTCCTGGCGTTGTGTGACGCCTTCGGAGTACGGGTAGCCCACTACGGGATCGCCCATGAGGCGGCGGATCCGGAGTACCTGATCCTGTGAAAGCATTCCATTTTCGATGAGGGGTCTGCAGATGATGCAAGTGACTGGATCTGAATGGCTTGCGGGACAGGCGTTCGGCCGGGTTGGAGCCGCTGACGCGAATTCTGCACGGTCTGCCAAATCACCCTCGCAAGGGGCGAAGAATCAATGGGTTAGAATGGGCAGGGTCCGAATGAGTGCGCCGCTCGAAGGCGATTGCGACACGCTCGACGACTTGAAGAGGATGTAGTGCTTGTATTGTCCGAATGAGCGCGCCGCTCGAAGGCGATTGCGACGTGAATGGATGACGCTTCCTGACTCCCATGATTCGTGTCCGAACGAGTGCGCCGCTCGAAGGCGATTGCGACATGTTGCCCCGAGCCATCTGCTGACCGAAGGTGTACGACACGTCCGAATGAGTGCGCCGCTCGAAGGCGATTGCGACGTCCAGTCACGAACGCAGAAGTTCCCGTGTACTTGAGGTCCGAATGAGTGCGCCGCTCGAAGGCGATTGCGACAAGGCTATGTCGTAGTTGCGCATCACCGGATTGGTGTGTCCGAATGAGTGCGCCGCTCCAAGGCGATTGCGACATGTAGCACTTCTGGGCGCTCGGGACGAGCAGCAGGACGGTCCGAACGAGTGCGCCGCTCGAAGGCGATCCGCAGGGGATGTCACGCAGAGGCGCTGAGACGCGAAGGAGACAATTCGAGGTTTTCTTCTCCGCGTCCTCCGCGTCTCCGCGTGAAACTAGCGTCTCCGCGGAGAAGGAAGACTACTGATGCAGTACTTCGCGTGCTACGACATCGCCGACGACCGCCGCCGGCAGCGGCTGTCGGATGTTCTGCTCGATTTCGGGACGCGTGTACAGGAGAGCGTCTTTCAATGCCGGATCGACCCGCAACTCGCCGAGGAGATTCTGGCGCGCGTCAAGCGAACGATCGAGGAGAACACGGACAAGGTCCACGTCCTGGCGTTGTGTGACGCCTGCGGAGTACGGGTATCTCACTACGGGACCGGTCATGAGGCGGCGGATCCGGAGTACCTGATCCTGTGAGAGCATTCCATTTTCGATGAGGGGTCTGCAATTGATGCAAGTGACTCGATCTGCATGGCTTGCGACACAGGCGGTCGATGGAGTTGGGAGCGCTGACCCGAATTCTGCACGGTCTGCCAAATCAGCCTCGCAACGGGCGAAGAATCAATGGGTTAGAATGGCCAGGGTCCGAATAGGTGCGCCGCTCGAAGGCGATTGCGACCCCTCCCGGTGACATAGTGCCATAGAAATCACTTCTGGTCCGAATGAGTGCGCCGCTCGAAGGCGATTGCGACTACCACGGAATCCCGTCAAGGTTCTGCCCGACCGTTCCTCCGTCCGAATGGAGTGCGCCGCTCGAAGGCGATTGCGACCTATAGGGCCCGAATCCCCGTCTAAGCCATGCAAAGGTCCGAACGAGTGCGCCGCTCGAAGGCGATTGCGACGTATTAAAAAACATACCCGGTTTAAGACCTGGAATATAGACTGGGTCCGAATGAGTGCGCCGTTCGAAGGCGATTGCGACGCATGAACCCGAATACCTCGGGTAATGTCCCCGCACAGTCCGAATGAGTGCGCCGCTCGAAGGCGATTGCGACACACCGTGGCCACATTCGCAGAAGCGGGGGCGAGCCATGTCCGAATGAGTGCGCCGCTCGAAGGCGATTGCGACTCCAGCTTCTCCAGAATCAAAAGGGTTGAGGTGAGGTCCGAACGAGTGCGCCGCTCGAAGGCGATTGCGACCCGACAGAACTGACGCCGATGACGATGACCTTGTTGTCGTTCACGTCCGAATGAGTGCGCCGCTCGAAGGCGATTGCGACACTTCTGCTTGCTCGTCCTGGAAGACTTCGGTGAAGAACTTCCGGTCCGAATGGGTGCGCCGCTCGAAGGCGATTGCGACGAAGAGCGCAGGTTGCACCAGTCGGCCTGGCGCTGCGCGGTTGGTCCGAATGAGTGCGCCGATCGAAGACGATTGCGACAGATCTGGTACACAGTACGGGTCACACGTGTCTAGTTGTGCGGAGTCCGAATGAGTGCGCCGATCGAAGGCGATTGCGACTATGTCTGCATGACTTTGAAGACCTTCAGCCTGTCGGCTTCGGCCCGAATGAGTGCGCCGCTCGAAGGCGACTCGCAGGAATGTCACGCGGAGGCGCGGAGATGCGGAGGAGACAATTCGAGGTTTTCTTCTCCGCGTCCTCCGCTTCTCCGCGTGAAACCCGCGGCTCGCCGGAGAAGGCAGACCACTAGTGCACTGGGTGTGCTACGGCATCGCCGACGACCGCCGCCGCCAGCGGCTGTCGGACGTTCTGCTCGATTTCGGTACGCGCGTACAGGAAAGCGTCTTTCAATGCCGGATCGACCCGCAACTTGCCGAGGAGATGCTCTCTCGCGTCAAGCGAACGATCGAGGAGAACACGGACAAGGTCCACGTCCTGGCGTTGTGCGACGCATGCGGGGGAAAGGTGGCACACTACGGGATCGCCCATGAGGTGAGCGACCCGGAGTACCTGATCCTGTGAGCGGACCGGCTGTTTCCATTTTCAAGGAGGGGTCTGCAATTGGCGTATGTTGTTGGATTTGAATGGCTTGCGAGCCGGACCGTCGATGGAGTTTGGAGGAGCCGATGCGAATCGTGCACGGTCTGCTGAATCAGCCCCGCAAGGAGCATGGAATCAATGGGTTAGAATGGGCAGGGTCCGAATGAGTGCGCCGCTCGAAGGCGATTGCGACAAAACAGCGGGAAGTGATAGCAAGTGTCGTGAAATCGTCCGAATGAGTGCACCGCTCGAAGGCGATTGCGACTCACGAGCTAGATGCTCTTCACGATCTTTTTCACCTTGTCCGAATGAGTGCGCCGCTCGAAGGCGATTGCGACTCTCGGAAGTGAGCGAGACGCCAGTACTCTGCGTCGCGGTCCGAATGAGTGCGCCGCCCGAAGGCGATTGCGACGCATACGCCGCGCCGATGACGTAGGCGGTGGTATCGTCCTGCGCGTCCGAATCAGTGCGCCGCTCGAAGGCGATTGCGACTGTTCCCCGCGAGCCTGCTGAGCCGTCAGGCCAAACGTCCGAATGAGTGCGCCGCTCGAAGGCGATTGCGACTCTTGGCCGAGCTGGCGGTCGTCGGAGTTGTCGTCGACTGGTTCGGATGAGTGCGCCGCTCGAAGGCGATTGCGACACGATGTGATATGGCTTCTTGTCGTCGTCGCGCATGCGGATCCGTCCGAATGAGTGCGCCGCTCGAAGGCGATTCGCAGGGAATGTCACGCGGAGGCGCGGAGATGCGGAGGAGACAATTCGAGGTTTTCTTCTCCGCGTCCTCCGCGTCTCCGCGTGAAACCGGCGGCTCGGTGAGCAGACCACTGATGCAGTACTGGGCCTGCTACGACATCGCCGACGACCGCCGCCGGCAGCGGCTGTCGGACGTTTTGCTCGATTTCGGTACGCGCGTACAGGAAAGCGTCTTTCAATGTCTGATCGACGCGTCGCTGGCCGAGGAGTGCTTGTGCGGATACGGCGAACGATCGAGGAGAATACGGATAAGGTACACGTTCTGAGCCTGTGCGACGCCTGCGGGGGACGGGTGGCCCACTACGGGGATCGCGCATGAGGCGAGCGACCCGGAGTACCTGATCCTGTGAGCGGATCTTTCCATTTTCGGGGAGGGGTCTGCAACACGCGCATGTTGTTGGATCTTCATGGTTTGCTGGCCGGACTGTCGATCGAGTTTGAAGATGTTGATGCGAATCCTGCACGGTCTGCCAAATCTGCCCCGCAAGGAGCACAGAATCAATGGGTTAGAATTGACAGGGTCCGAATGGGTGCGCCGCTCGAAGGCGCTTGCGACTACGGTTCTTGTTGTTTAGCCAGATGAACTCTCTGCTGGTGGTTGTCCGAATGGGTGCGCCGCTCGAAGGCGATTGCGACAAGCAGACCGCCTTTGCAGCGATGATGTGCATCATCGGTCCGAATGAGTGCGCCGCTCGAAGGCGATTGCGACCCGACGACGATTACCTTTGGATTCTCGTAGAGTGCTTGTCCGAATGAGTGGGCGCTCCGAAGCCGGGACGAGCGCGCCGCTCGAAACCGATTCGCGACTTCGTTTGCTGTTCGATTCGGCGACGAGAGAAGGCTACCCGCTCGTGCGGGCATCGGCGCACCCGGCGAGGAAGCGGCCGAGGTAGAATCATGCGATGACCTACGAGCAGATCATCACCGTGGAGCCGGGGAAGCGTGGCGGACAGCCATGCATCCGCGGTCTTCGCATCACGGTCTACGACGTTCTGTCGTATCTGGCTTCAGGGATGAGCGAGGAGGAGATCCTCTCCGACTTCCCGGACCTCACGCACGACGACATCGTGGCCAGCCTGAGCTACGCTGCTGATCGCGAGCGCAAGACGACGGTATCGCACGGGTGAAGCTGCTCTTCGACCACAACCTCTCCCACAAGCTGGTCAGCCGGCTCGCCGACCTCTACGTTGAGAGCACTCACACGCGTTTCCTCGGTTTCGAGCGTGCTGCAGATCCGGAGATCTGGTTTCATGCGCGAACGCATGGATTCGTCCTTGTCACGAAAGACAGCGATCTCGGAGAGTTGGCGGTATTGCGCGGCGCACCCCCCAAAGTGCTCTGGTTGCGCATCGGCAATTGCAGTACCGCTGCTGTGGAGAAACTGCTGCGACAAAACGCGCACGCAATTGCCGCGTTCGCGGACGACGCTGAAACAGTTGTCTATGAGCTCTTCGATTAAGCGTGTTGCGTGCGAACGGGTACGCCGCTCGAAGGCGATTGCGACAGTGTCAGTGGCGTGGTCGCATTCTTGCTGAGTTGCTGCCAGTCCGAATGAGTGCGCCGCTCGATGGCGATTGCGACTGACGGAGAAGGAATCTCCCGCCCTGTTCGGTGCGACGTTCGTCCGAATGAGTGTGCCGCTCGAAGGCGATTTGCAGGAATGTCACGCGGAGGGGCGGAGACGACGCGGAGGAGATAATTCGAGGGTTCTTCTCCGCGTCCTCCGCGTCTCTGCGTGAAACCGGCGGCTCAGCGGAGAAGGCAGATCACTGATGCAGTACTGGATCTGCTACGACATCGCCGACGACCGCCGCCGCCAGCGGCTGTCGGACGTTCTGCTCGATTTCGGAACGCGCGTACAGGAGAGCGTCTTTCAATGTCTGATCGGCCCGCAACTTGCCGAGGAGATGCTGGCGCGCGTCAAGCGAACGATCGATGAGAACACGGACAAGGTCCACGTCCTGGCGTTGTGTGACGCCAGCGGAGTACGGGTAGCCCGCTACGGGATCGCCGATGAGGCGGCGGATCCGGAGTACCTGATCCTGTGAGAGCATTCCATTTTCGAGGAGGGGTCTGCAATTGATGTAAGTGACTCGATCTGCGCGGCTTGCGACACAGGCGTTCGATGGAATTGGAAGCGCTGACCCGAATTCTGCACGGTCTGCCAAATCAGCCTCGCTAGGGGCGAAGAATCAATGGGTTAGAATGGGCAGGGTCCGAATGAGTGCGCCGCTCGAAGGCGATTGCGACGTGCGGGTCATTCGATCGCCTCGATTGACGGACTCTCTGTCCGAATGAGTGCGCCGCTCGAAGGCGATTGCGACACGTCAGTACTGTCCGCGTCGAAGGCATCAATCAGGAGTCCGAATGAGTGCGCCGCTCGAAGGCGATTGCGACTTTTTCTGGGTCACGATACTGTGCCAGATGTAAACGGCGAGTCCGAATGAGTGCGCCGCTCGAAGGCGATTGCGACGATGTCTTTCCCTCGCACGGACTGACATGCGTGATGTCCGAATGAGTGCGCCGCTCGAAGGCGATTGCGACCTTTACTCTACTCACGCCAGTTCGGGTGCCAGTTCCGGGTCCGAATGAGTGCGCCGCTCGAAGGCGATTGCGACTCACTGTGCTGCTCACTCCTGCTTTCTTCAAATTCCCCCGTCCGAATGAGTGCGCCGCTCGAAGGCGATTGCGACTGAAACTTCCCCTGTGTAATGCTGTGATGTGAAGTCCGAATGAGTGCGCCGCTCGAAGGCGATTGCGACTACTTGATCGCATCATGACCGGCCTCCGTCAGGCTCCAGGTCCGAATGAGTGCGCCGCTCGAAGGCGGTTGCGATTAACAACACTCACCTCGATGCCAATCAAGCAGGTATCACGCGAAGCCGCGAAGGTCGCGAAGAAAAGAACCTTCGCTCCTTCGATGGACCACACTTCGCGTCTTCGCGGCTTCGCGTGACCGCAAGACAGTAGAGAAATGGCCGGTCCGGTCTCTCTCAAGTACGGCTCGCCGAGGAGATGTTGGCGCGCGTCAAGCGAACGATCGAGGAGAACACGGACAAGGTCCACGTCCTGGCGTTGTGTGACGCCTGCGGAGTACGGGTGGCCCACTACGGGATCGCTCATGAGGCGGCGGATCCGGAGTACCTGATCCTGTGAGAGCATTCCATTTTCGATGAGGGGTCTGCAGATGCTGCAAGTGACTGGATCTGAACGGCTTGCGGCACAGGCGTCCGGCCGGTATGGAGGCGCTGACGCGGATTCTGCACGGTCTGCCAAAACGGCCCCGCAAAGAGCGAAGAATCAATGGGTTAGAATGGGCAGGGTCCGAATGACTGCGCCGCTCGAAGGCGATTGCGACATAGCAGCATCTGTATCTCTAATTTTATCTGATAATGTCCGAATGAGTGCGCCGCTCGAAGGCGATTGCGACTCAGGATGCGCCAACCACGCGACCGCGCAGGCAGTCCGAATGAGTGCGCCGCTCGAAGGCGATTGCGACTCGGAGTTCTCGATGGCCTCCCAGTAGATGTTCTCGGGTCCGAATGAGTGCGCCGCTCGAAGGCGATTGCGACTCAGGATGCGCCAACCACGCGACCGCGCAGGCAGTCCGAATGAGTGCGCCGCTCGAAGGCCATTCGCAGGGAATGTCACGCGGAGACGCGGAGGAGACAATCCGAGGTTTTCGTCTCCGCGTCCTCCGCGTCTCCGCGTGAAACCGGCTGCCCTGTGGAGAAGGCGGATCACTAATGCCGTACTGAGTGTGCTACGACATCGCCGACGACCGCCGCCGGCAGCGGCTGTCGGACGTTCTGCTCGATTTCGGGACTCGTGTACAGGAAAGCGTCTTTCAATGCCGGATCGACCCGCAACTTGCCGAGGAGATACTGGCGCGCGTCAAGCGAACGATCGAGGAGAACACGGACAAGGTCCACGTCCTGGCGTTGTGTGACGCCTGCGGAGTACGGGTAGCCCACTACGGGATCGCTCATGAGGCGGCGGATCCGGAGTACCTGATCCTGTGAGAGCATTCCATTTTCGATGAGCGGTCTGCAATTGATGCAAGTGACTGGATCTGCACGGCTTGCGGCACAGGCGTTCGATGGAGTTGGAAGCGCTGACCCGATTTCTGCACGGTCTGCCAAATCAGCCCCGCAAGGGGCGAAGAATCAATGGGTTAGAATGGGCAGGAGTCCGAACGAGTGCGCCGCTCGAAGGCGATTGCGACCAACTATTTACGTCGTCCACGCAGTGCTGTGCGAAAAGCTCGAGTCCGAATGAGTGCGCCGCTCAAAGGCGATTGCGACTCGTGATCGGACATCGGCGGCCTAGTTCTTCTCGCGTCCGAATGGAGTGCGCCGCTTGAAGGCGATTGCGACCCACGCTGAAAATTGCCTTTTGCGGTATCTCTCTCAACATGTCCGAATGAGTGCGCCGCTCGAAGGCGATTCGCAGGAATGTCACGCGGATGCGCGGAGACGCGGAGGAGGCAATTCGAGATTCTCTTCTCCGCGTGCTCCGCGTCTCCGCGTGAAACCGGCGCTCGTCGGAGAAGGCAGCCCACTAATTCAGTACCAGGTGTCTACGACATCGCGACGACCGTCGCCGGCAGCGGCTGTCGGACGTTCTGCTCGATTTCGGTACGCGTGTACAGGAAAGCGTCTTTCAATGCCGGATCGACCCGCAACTTGCCGAGGAGATGCTGGCGCGCGTCAAACGAACGATCGAGGAGAACACGGACAAGGTCCACGTCCTGGCGTTGTGTGACGCCTGCGGAGTACGGGTGCCCACTACGGGATCGCTCATGAGGCGACGGATCCGGAGCACCTGATCCTGTGAGAGCATTCCATCTTCGAGGAGGGGTCATCAATTGATGCAAGTGACTGGATCTGCGCGGCTTGCAGCACAGGCGTTCGATGGAGTTGGAAGCGCTGACCCGAATTCTGCACGGTCTGCCAAATCAGCCTCGCAAGGGCCGAAGAATCAATGGATTAGAATGGGCAGGGTCCGAATGAGTGCGCCGGCCGAAGGCGATTGCGACGACCAAACGAGTGCCGCCGCGCCAGCCACTGCCGGCGAAGGTCCGAATGAGTGCGCCGCCCGAAGGCGATTGCGACCAAGTGCTCTTGTCGATCGCACCCTCGATGCCGAACCGCCAGTCCGAATGAGTGCGCCGCTCGAAGGCGATTGCGACAGTCTCACTTCATGGCACCCGACAGACAGATGCTGGAAGTCCGAATGAGTGCGCCGCTCGAAGGCGATTGCGACGTCCAAGTGAACGTGGTGCCTCCATCCCGCTAGCGCCGTCCGAATGAGTGCGCCGCTCGAAGGCGATTGCGACTCGCGATAGCGACCGAGATACCAGGCCTGGCTGATGTAGATGTCCGAATGAGTGCGCCGCTCGAAGGCGATTGCGACTCCGAATCGGCGACATCGCCGACCATCCGGGTGAGAAGGTGTCCGAATGAGTACGCCGCTCGAAGGCGATTGCGACTGTTCCAGAAATATCCTAGAGCAAGATTTTGATTGGCCTGGCCCGAATGAGTGCGCCGCTCGAAGGCGATTGCGACGGGTTGAGCTCGAGCCACTTCGCGACCGTCAGCGGGTTACGTCCGAATGAGTGCGCCGCTCGAAGGCGATTGCGACTTAGCGGGAGGAATTGCGGGAAGCGAACTGGCGGCCGCCGAGCCGTGCGAATGAGTGCGCTCGAAGGTGATTGCGACTGCGCCGAGTTACCGACGGAGTCTCCGTGACGCGCCGCCGCCGGGTGTCCTGGTCCGAGGAGTGAATTCGGTCCATAATCCACCAGACGGTTCCGAGCCCGGTGAAATCTGCACGCCGCGGCCATCTAAACAGAGCGCCAGTCATGCAAGACCGAGATGCCGGTACGATTCCGCTTTGCGCGGGGAACCCCTATGGCGAACAACCGGCGTCCTTCACCCGGTTCGCTCTTCCGTTCGTCTGCAGGCTCGAGCGCGACGAGCGGACCCAGAAGCCGTCTCAGTTCTACGATGACGTTCCGATCCCGAGGCTCGCCGCGAGGTCGCGGTATTTCACGCCCGAGACCGCTGACGTCTTGTTCGGGCGTGCCCGATGGCTGGAGCTGAAAGGGTCCTTCGCGTACCAGACGCTTCGAATGCCCATCGGAGGCGACGAGATCGAGATCGAGATCGCTCCGCCCCGGCTGGTTCTGTTCGAGGCAGGCGCGAGGCCCCGCGTCGAGTTGACCTCCACGGCATTCTTGCTGGTCGACGTCTACTTCCCGCAACCGGCGAAGAACGGCGAGGGGAAACCGTCCTCGCCACCGACTCTGGACGATCTGCTGCTGATCAACGAGCTGTTCCGCTACTGGCGCCAGCCGTTCGACAAGCATCCGGCCAAGGAGTGTACGACCGCGCGGGGCGTCACCTGTTTCACCAAGGCGATGGCTAACGTTGCCGCCGCGGCCAGGGCAGCGCTCGATGGTGCCGGGCGGCGTGGAGAGCGTCTGGGCAAGGATGACGACTACTTCGATCGATGGGATTGGTTGCTTTCCTATCCGATTAAGGACGAGGGCGGATACATGCGGATCGCCTCGACGGCTCGCGAGGCGGCCAGACGGTGGACACACCCGGAAGACCCCTCGGCCGCTCTCAATGCGCTCAGCGATGACACGGGCTGGATCGCCTACACCGATGAGCGCGCATTCGTCTGGACGTGTGTCATCACGAAAAGCGGGTCGGAGGATCTGAAGGATGCCTTGGAAGGCGATCCGTCACACAGCGGAATGTGGGTGCGGCTGCTGAACGTCGACCGTCCCTCCAACGGTCAGGCAACCGCGTTCGAGAAACGGTGGTTGCGGGGACGGACCTACGAGAGATGGAAGCACTTCGGCACGCTCTACGGATTCAACATGCACTCCGGGGCGATGCTCGCCTCTCCCTGCGAGGAGCCGCCGCTATGGAGGCATTTCAGCGAGACGTACTTCGATCAGGTGCTGCTCCTGCTCTACCTCCGGGTCTCCACATTCCGCTTCAGCAGGGAGCTGGCCAGGATCTCGGCCGATCTGCCGTTTCACCAGAAACGGGATTTCCGCGAGTTCCGGAAGATCCGACGCGTCTTCGCCATGCTGACGAACCTCTACCGCTTCCCTCTTCTCTCGAGCCAACAGCAGGGGATTGAGATGTACACCTGCGCCAGGAAGTGGCTCGACGTCGACGATCTCTTCGAGGAAGTCCAGGCGGAGATCAGAGAAACCCATGAGATGTTCGAGTTGTCGACCGCTTCCGAGATGGGTGTTGCCACGGGAGTGCTGGCCTGCATCGCCATCATCATCGGCTTCTGCGGAGGAGTGATGGCTCTGCTCGCCGCCGATGACATCAAGCCCTATAGACCGCCGCGCGAGGCAGTGCTCCGTTTGCTGAACCATTTCCCTGGGTTGACGCCGGCCTGGTGGCTGATCGTGCTTGCCTTTGGAGGGAGTACCGCGCTCGCACTCGCGCTGTGGCGGCGTCTGCGGAAATGACCAATGTCTGAAGGAGACCTCGCATGGATTCGACTCTCTATGTCCGCATCGAGGGCGTGAACCTCGATAACTTCGTCTATGACGTTCATGACCTCAGCACGATCCGCGGAGGCAGCTTTCTGCTGCTCGATGCCGTGCGGCGGGTTCAGGAGCGGTTCGGACTGACGGAGATCAGTACGGGCGCATCGTCGGGGTTCTTCACTGCTCCCGCGGGCGACGGGGCGGCGGGCGCTGACGCGCTGCGAGGGGAGATCGAGCGATTCCTGAGCGACAGCGACGGCCAACCGCGGCCGAAGGACGAGAGCGATCAGTTGAAGCACGCCACCTTCGTCGTCGATGTCCGCGCCGAGGGGGATGGGGACGAAGGGTTCGAACGGGCGCGGGAGCCGCTGCTGGCGATGAACCGCTGGCGGCAGTTCCAGCAGCCGACGCTCGCTGTTCCGGCGAGTGGAAACCGGCAGGATGAGTGCGCGTTCGATCACGTACGTCCGGCCACCACGGACGTTTGGGTGAAGGAGAACGAACAGACGGTGAAGAAGCAGGCCAGTGCCTCGGTAGAGGCACGACGGACATTTGGCAGGGAGAAGAGGACGGCGTTCTATACCGAGGAGCTCGAGCGACTTGCGGAAGCGATCATTAAAGACGACCCATCCGCCGGGGAGGAGAGCAAGGCGGTGTACGGGCTCGCGCAAACGGTCGCGGCCATGGACTTCACGAAGGATCTGGAGACGCTGGCTGACCACGGGACGCCGCGGTCGCTGGACGGGAAGATCGCCGTCGTCTACTTCGACGGCAACCGGTTCGGCAAGATTCAGAAGGGGTGCGACCGGCCCGATCTCGAGACCTTCGACCGGACCGTGAAGCGCTACCGCGGGCAGGCTCTGCGCAGGCTGCTCCAAAGCATTGTCGACGCTCCCGAAGGATGGCTGGCCGGAGAGGAGATCCGCCTGGAGACGCTCCTCTGGGGTGGCGACGAGTTGATCTGGGTCGTCCCGGCGTGGAAGGGATGGAGCGTGCTCCGGCTCTTCTACGAGACCTCGCGCGCCTGGCAGTTCACGCCGAGGCGCAAGCCGGCCGAGCCGCTGACGCACGCGGGGGGCGTGGTCTTCTGTCACCGCGTGGCACCGATCCACCGGATGACCGAGCTGGCGAAAAAGCTGGCAGACTCCTGCAAGGACGGGTTCGACCAGGAGCCGAAGCCGGCCGATGACCATGCCGGGCGAGACGTATTCGCATACCAGGTGCTCGAGTCGTTCGATCACATCGGAACGGACTTCAAGGCGTTCCGTGAAGGGCGTGTGCCTCGAGGCCGTAGCGTCCGTGAGCTGGGCGTACATGGCGCCGGTATGGACAAGGCGACGTCTGCATTTGACATCGTCAAACACACCTTCCCGAGATCGAAGCTCCACGCCATCGTGGCGGTGATTCGCGATCACGAAGCCGAGAAGGCGACGCAGATGATCGAGAACACTGTCCGCGAGCTGCGGCCGGAAGGGAAGAGCGCCCTGAAGGAACTTCTCTTCTTCTTCGATCCCTCTTCCGAGGGCCTCACCGGCTGGTATCACATCGCCGAGCTGTGGGACTACGCGGTCTGAGGAGGAAGAGCCATGAAGCAGATACGCCTGACCATCGACCTCACGCTGATTGCGCCGATCCTGACGCAGGCCAGCACCGCCGGCAAGATGGCGCTGGACGCGCCGTTCGCCAAGCTGCCCGACCTCCGCTGCTTCCTGCCGTTCTCCCTGATCAAGGGGCGGCTCCGGCAGTCGTGGGACGAGCTGGATCTCCCCGACACCGATCTCTGGTTCGGGAATCGAAAAGGCGGATGGCAGGGCTCACGGGGGCGATTCCGCTTCAGCGACTTCGAGGAACAGCCGTCGGCTGCACGCGCCACCAAGGATCTGAGAAGGAAGACCGGCGAGCGTCACCGCATTCGGATCGACGAAGAGCGCGGTGCCGCGGACGAAGGGGCGCTGCAATTCATCGAGAGTCCGTTTCCCGCGGGCGCGCGGGTGACGTTCAGGGGCAAGGTGACGTGGTTCGACGACGACGGCGCGGACACCTCGCGGCAGTCGCTCCTGCGGGCGTTCCGATGGACCGGGAACTTCGGCGCCGGGCGGACGATCGGATGCGGCCGCGTCGACCGGGTCGAAACGCCCGAGGAGGAGACTCCTACAGTCAGCGAAGCAAAGGCCGCGACGGTGTCTCCTTCCGGCGTCTATCAGATGACGCTCGAGATCAGCGACCCCTTCTGTCTGGCGCGCAAGCGGATCGACGAGAATCTCTTCTCCTCGGACGAGGAGATCCCCGGCTCGGTCGTCCGCGGCATCCTGGCGACGACGCTGAACCGGCTGCTCAAACGAGACTCCGCGGCAGCCATCGAGCCGGGTGACGGGCGAGGGACGGAATGGAGTGAGATCGCCGATCACCTCAACGCCATCCGCTTCTCGCACTCCTTTCCGGCGGATAAGGTTCGCGGCAAGCGGCCTGTTCATCCTCCGCTCTCGCTCGTACGCGATAGCGGCTCCCGCGATAGCGGCTCTCGCGACCTTGTGGACGTGGCACTTTGCGAAGGGCCTGTGCTGATCAATGGTGCAGCACCTGTGTTCTCGATCGATTGGAAAGGCGACGAGCCTGGGGAGCTACTGGCGCAGTTCGACTGGCCAGCTCTGAAACGAACGATCCGCACCCGCACGGCGATCGACCGCGATACGAAGCGTGCCGAAACGTCGCGGCTCTTCTCCTACGAGATGATCGATCCGGCCGACATCGTCTGGATCGGTACGGCTGACTTCTCGGCCATCGACGACGCGACGGTCCGCGCGAAGGTCATCGCGCAGTTCGAGCGCATCTTCGCCATGCAGCCGGCGGCGCTTGGGAAAACGAAAGCGCGCGTGGTCATTCACCTGACGGCCGCCGACACGAGTACGCCGGGCGCAGACGATTCCTCGCAGTGGGTGGTCACTCTGCAAACGCCCGCCCTGCTCTGCGACCCGTCGCGGCTGGACGAGGCAAGCGGCCGCGATGCTCTCTTCGCCGCCTATGCCTCGGCGTGGGCCGATATTGCGAACGGTGAATTGCAACTGGTCCGCTTCTTCGCGACCCAGAGCCTGACGGGCGGCTATCTCGCGCACCGGTTCAACAGACAGAAGTCGTACGCGCCGTTTCTGCTCACCGATCCCGGAAGTGTGTTCGTTCTATCCGGGAGCGCCGCGGGAGCGAACCTGCTGAGGGATTGGACACGCACCGGTCTGCCTCTCCCGAAATGGGCGCGAACAACTCACGGCGAGACGTGGCAGTCGAATCCGTACCTTCCCGCCGACGGCTTTGGAGAAATCGCGGTCGATCTGTCATGCCACACGAAACAGCAGTCTCGGGATTTCGTTGTGGTCGATCAGTGGCCCGCGATCGATCTAAGCAACATTCCTCCGCCACCCGATGCCCCGCCACACGACGACAAACCGCTCGAAACAACGGATCGAAAAAAGGAGGACACGGCCGTTGGGACGGTGAAGAGGGCCAGATTCTCGAGCCGCTGGCGCATCAGCGGCCGGATCGAGACGGAGAGCGAGTTTCACCTCGGCTCAGGCGAGATCACCACGCACCCGAAACTCTTCGTCAAAGAGAAAGGCTCGAAGACAGGCGAGCTCGTGGAAATCAGCGCGGTCGCTGTCGACAAGGAAACCCACCCGTACATCCCGGGCAGCAGTCTCAAAGGGGCGCTCCGCTCGTGGGCAAGACCACGCTTCGATCAGGAGCTGGTCGATGCCGTCTTCGGCGGTGACAGCGACGACCCGAAGTCTCAGGCTGGAAAGGCGGAATTCCACGATGCGATGTCGCTCCCGCCTTCGGGGTCGTTTGAAACGGTCCCCTACTGGAGACCCGAGCGCCGTACAGGAGTCGTGGCCTCGGCAGCCATCGACCGCTGGACGCGGACGGCGCAGGACAAGAAGCTGTTCCACTACGAGGTTGTGCCGCCGGGTGTGGCGTTTGATGTGTCGGTGACCGCTCACGATCTCACCAACGAGGAAGCGTCTCTGCTCCTTCAAGCGATGCGGGCATTCGGCAACGCTTCCGATCCGATCGACGACCTGGAACGGGCCACCCTCGGCGCGGAGACGCGCGGTGGTCTCGGACGATTCTCATGGAGCAACGAGAGCGTCGACCGCCTCACCGACCCCACGGCATGGGCCGGCGGCTGGGACTCTTTACCAAAGCTCACTCAAGCCGAGCGGGATCAGATCGCTACCGCGGTGGCGAGAACCAACCGCGCAGCCGGCAGGATCGCAATCCCCATCGACATCTCCTTTGATGGGCCATTCCTGGTGAATGAGCCGAGCCGCACGAACCAGGAGAAGGGTGACGGCTTTCCGAACTACGCGCCACGCATCGACAAGAACAGTAAGGTCTCCCTGCCCGCATCGTCGTTGCGCGGAGCGCTGCGCGCCCAGGCGGAGCGCATCGCACGGAGCGTAGGAATTCAACCGCTCTGTCACAGCACGGACCCGGCGGATGCCTGTCCGCCAGTGCATGGTGCCGGTGAAGAAAAGCGTCTATGCATGGCTTGCCGTCTCTTCGGTGCGACCGGTTGGGCGTCTCCGATCGCGATCTCGACGCCGGAATCGACAGGCCCGTTACGCGGCTATGACCAGGAGCTCGTGGCCATCGACCGCTTCACCGGCGGTGTGGCCGGAAGCGCCAAGTTCAAGCTGAAGGGTTTCTGGAAACCGGCATTCCACCTGTCGCTGTCCGTCGACTCGTCGTTGATCAAAGATCGCCCGGCGGCTCTTGGATTGCTCGCCCTGACGCTCCGCGATCTGAAGGAAGGCGACATTACGCTCGGCTTTGGCGCATCCAAAGGTCTAGGCGCCTGTTCCGCGGACGTCCAATGGCCGGCGGAGGCGCAGACGGACGCATGGATCGCAGCGTTTCGCGCGGAGGGTGCGAAGTCGATTCCTGCGCTCGATTCGAAGGCGCCGCGCGAGCAAGGTCAGACGATTGTTCCCGCCGCCAGAGCGGACGTCTTTCACAACCCCTACGCCTTTGTCCCTGTCGTGCAGCCCACGGAGACGATTGATGCTCTCGCGCTGCACACTGAAGCCGCAGGTTCGGTGAGACACGACAAGTACGTCCCTGGTACGTACTCCGGCAGGATCATCTGCCGGCTCGAGACCAAGGGTCCGGTCATCGTTGGCGCTGCGCACGTGGAGCATGCGGAGCAGAACCTGCCGGCGGACATCGAACCCTTCCTCGATCCCGACACGATGCGGCCCGCGATTCCGTCCACATCACTGCGGGGTCTCGTTTCGAGTCTGGCCGAGGCGGCCAGCAGTTCAGCGCTACGCGTGCTCAACGAACGGACGCTTTCCTATCGTTGTTCTGAGCACGAGAACCTGCCGGCGATCGGAATGGTTACTGGCAACGGTAAGAGGCTCCGACCTCTCGCTCTGCCTCTGCTTCGCAACGGGATGATCTCCGAGCCCTACCGCGTGATGTTTGGCGATTTCAAAGTCCCGCCGGTTCGCGTATACCTCAACGGCTATCGTCCGACCGTCGCGGGGCCAACCGAGGTCGCGATCCTGAGGCCGGGGTCGTTCCTGGCAGCGCGCAATCCCAACTCCTCCTCGGCCGATAACCCGGCCGAGGTTTGGTACATGCGTCTGGGCAAACGGACACGCACGGGCTGGAATGTGACCGTCGAGCACGCGCACATGGCAGGGCCGATCCTTCTTGCGCAGGACCCCAATCCGGATCCGGACTACCGGGATCCGATCGACGCCAAGACATACGCCGCATTGCCGGCAGCAGAGAAGGAGCTGTATACGCGCGGGGTCATTCGCGTTCTCGGCGCTGTCGGAAGGGCATCGCTCTCGAGGCGGAAGCACGAGCTGTTCCTTCCTCTCCCGCCGCCAGGCATACCGGACTTTGATGCCAGCGCTGCTGTGGCCGAGTTCGAGAGACTTGCGGCCGAACGAACGGAAGAAGACGAGACGCTGCCCTACGAGCCGAAGGGATCTCACAGGAACGGCGGGGCAAAACCGTCCGACAGGAACATCAAGTTGCGCGACGGGGACATCGTTTACTTCGCGCCAACCGAAGATGGCGCCAAAGTAGAGCGGGTGGCGATTTCATCGATCTGGAGAAAGTCGGTGCCGGGAACGATCCACGAGTTCTTCCGCGACATCTCTCCCGAGCTGCTTCCTTTCAATGGCGCACGGCGCGAGGTCACCGTTGCCGAGAGCCTCTTCGGCTACGTTGACGATGGCGCTTCTCCGGACACAACGCAGCAGCGCGTTACCTCTCTGGCAGGACGAGTCCGTTTTTCGATGGCCAGGCTTGGAAGCAACCAGGACCCGGGCGGCGACCTTCTGCCTCAATCGACGATTCAGCCGTTGCTATCGCCAAAGCCACCATCGCCAACCTTCTACTTCCGGCCAAAACAGAAGACTGGATCCATTCTGAAGCGGCAGCTCAACCGCAAGGATCACACGCCGCAGGGAAGGAAGTTCTACCTGCATGGGAAAGAGAGCTGGCGCCTCGAAGGAGCGGGCGATCGTTTCGCGAGCCGTGCCACACCGATTGCTCGCGGGCGGGTATTCTGGTTTCACGTCGATGTAGAGAACCTCACCCCTCGGGAACTTGGCCTGCTGTTCTACTCCTTGCGGCCCTCGCCGGCGTTCAATCACAAGATCGGCATGGGAAAGGCGATCGGTCTGGGCAGCATTCAGATCGATCCGGTGGCCGTGTTTATGATCGATCGCGACGCACGCTACTCCGGAGCGGCAAGCAAGAGCCGATACAACGCCGCGTGGGCCGATCAGAAGCCCGGCGTCTCCGAGTGGCTAGAGGCCTATCCGCGCGAAGCGGCCGAATCCGATCAGTTGCCGGCCATGGCGCACCTTTTCGAGACGCTCCGGGATCAGTATCGTGACTCGATGAACCCGGACATCAGCAAGGCCCTGGAGCTGATCGGCGATCCCACACAGGTCGTGGCACCCGTCCATACGCCTCAGATCGAAGACGCAGCGATCGGGCACGAGAGTTTCAAATGGTTCATGCGCAACGAGAAGAGCGCCAGCGTGCAATGGCTCGACCCGCTCGGACGCGAGTCGACCGGGTTGCCGGTCTTTTCGAGAAAAGAGATGCGTGTACAGCAGCTCCGCACCGTTCCGGCAGCGCACCTGGTAACCGGACCGCAGCATGCGGTTGGCTCAAGCAGGCCGGAGGTCTCGCGGTCAAAAGAGCCCCAACGAGAGGTGTGGCCGAAGGCGATGCTGGTCAATGTTCCAAACCTCAACAGCATCAAGGCGGTCATCAGACTCGACAGCGGAGCCACCCGGGATGCGTGGGCGGGAAGCACCTTCAAGGACTTTGAGAACCTCAAACTGCGCATCAAGCGAAAGGGTGAGCTGCCTGCGTCGGTTACAGTGCAAATGACAGCGAGCGGGAAATACGAAATCGTCGAACTGGAAATCCCCTGATGCCTGATCCTTCCAAGCTCGCCTTCTTCCTCGGAGGGCACGATCTCGAAATGTTGACCATCCGGGATCTCGTGAGGGAGGTTGCGCCTGATCGTCTTTTCGACAGGAACCTTCCATGGGGCGCGAAAGCGTCGGTGTATCGCGCGGAGATCGAAGACGCTGTTGCATCCGGGCTTCAGCCGGTGCTGATCGAGCTGGAGGATGACATCGGCGTACGCGGCGCACATGTAGTGGTGGATCATCACGGAAGCCGCGCCGGCGCAACCGCGCCGACATCGCTCCATCAGATCTTCGATCTCTTGCAGCTTCCTCGCTCACGCTGGACCCGACGGCTGGAACTGGTCGCGGCAAACGATCGTGGTCACATCCGCGAGCTGCGGCGGATCGGCGCAACGCAGGAGGAGATCCAACGGATTCGCGCCGACGACCGGGCCGCGCAAGGAGTCACAGAGATAGATGAACGTGCGGGTGAAAAGGCGATTCAACAGGCGCAAACGTTCGCGGATGGGCTCTTGACGGTCGTCGAGTTACCCCACGCGCGTTCTGCGGTCGTTGCCGACCGTCTCGAGATGCGTCCCGACCCGCCGGAAAGCCTTCTGGTGATCTCGCCAATCGAAGTGAACTACTTCGGTCCAGGACCGGTCATCGACGCACTTCACGATCGCTATCCCGGCGGATGGACCGGAGGATCGCTGCCTGAACGCGGATTCTGGGGTCACAAACCCATCCCTGCGGACATCATCGATTTCACCGAGTCCGCGATCGAGTTGGTTCGGAGATCGGTCCGATAAGTCTCGCCCCCGCTATTTCTTCTTCTTCCGCGGCCCTTTGCGGCCGAGGTCGCGCTGGAGCTGGCGGAGGCGGATGATCAGCGTGCGGTTTCGGCCGTCGCGGGCGAAGCCTTTGGCGATGGCGTAGGTCTGCAACGCCTTCGCGGCGACGGCGGCCAGCTTGGCGTCGATCGTGTAGGTGAGACTGGCCAGCAGGCGTGCTACATCGTCCGCGACGGGACGGAATGCTGCTTCGAATTGCAGCGCCTCGGCCGCTTCCTTGTTACCTTCAATGTCGATGATCGTGAGATTCAGCGCCCCGAAGCTCGATGAAGAAAGTCGGCATGTGCGGAGGATTCAGCGCCGGAGGCGCACCGGACATCAGCCGGTGGCAAACGCGGAGCGCGCAGCCACCGGACCTCGGTTGGTTCTGTTTCTCCAGCCCCGGAGGGGCGTCGGAACTCACCACCTTGAATTCAATCCCGTGCCATTCCAGAAGGCGAATGTATTGGTCCTTGTGGACATTCTCCGACGCCCCTCCGGGGCTCCGGAATTATCCCACATCGGTTCCGGTGGCCGCGCGCTCACGCGCTTGCCACCGGCTGATATCCGATGCGCCTCCGGCGCGAGATCACCGTAACTTCACAACGCCCCTCTCCTGGGCTTGCGTTGGGCTAGCGTCGCATTGCACCGCGGTCCGCTTCTTCTACATCCTCGTGCGCGGTCCGAACTCGGACGAGTGTTGGGAGATGCCGTCGCCGAAGTCGATCACCTGGAGATACATGGCGTCGATGTATTTGCCGGTCATGTCGCCGCGGTAGCGGAGCGTGAATTTCCCGTTGGCGTCGGCGAGGACGGAGCCGAGGAAGAATTCTCCGCCGGCTTCGTCGCGCGTGTTTGCGTAGACATAGGCGGTCACCGTGCTCGGGTAACTGGCGATCGGCTGCGCCTGCGTGACTCCTTCGACGACCGTCTCCCCGGTGGACGGATCGAAGCGTGCCGAGGTGATGCGGGGTGCCGCGTCGAGCGTAGGACCGTCGAGGCCGAGGTCGATCCCTGGTTGCACGTTGTGGATGATGCGGTTTTCCAGGATCTGCGCGGCCGAGAATCGGGCCATGGCGACACCGAAGTCGCCGCTGTAGGCGATCACGTTGTGCTCGAGCAGTGCGCCGCTGTCTTCGCTCATGTAGACCCCGCTGGCGCCGTTGCCGAGCGGATCGTCGGCCGCGGCGGCGACACCGATCCGATTGTCCCGCATCGTTGCACCGGAGCGGTCGGTGAGGAACACGCCGCTGCGCCGGTTGCCGCTGATCACATTGCCGGTGATCTCGCCGTCAAAGCCGTCGCAGGTAAGGCCACGCAGGCCGTTCGGCACCGCGGTGGTGCCAGTCGGGTCGGTCCCGAGATAGTTGCGCTCGATGATGTGGTGAGTCTCGAGGAAGAGGATATGCCGCGTGACCGACCGGATCCCATTGCCCGTAAAGCCGCCAATGGCCAGCCCGCGCACGGCCGCAGCGCTGGAAAGGAGATTGAGTCCCTCGGCGCCGTCGCCTGCCTGACTGCCGAGAAGGAAAATCTCAGGACCCAACGCATTCGTGTTGCCGGTGAACGCGGTCTGCGCCTCGCCGTCGACCAGCAGATCGGTCACGGTGATGCTGGGCAACGGCGTGCGCGGCGCGATGGTGAACCATCCTTCCGGGGGAACCGGTGGAGGAATCTCGAACCGGATACTGCAAGGGAGTTTCCCGTCGTCGCTGCTGCAGGCGGCGTTGGCGTCGAGAATGGCCTGGCGCAACGAGCCGGGCCCGCTGTCTGCCGTGCTGGTCACCTTGAACGGACGATAGAACACCGCGTCCACGAACACCGATTGCGCCTGCATCGTGAACTCGGGGGCCGGCTTCTGTGTGACGTTCGTACTGAACGACCCGCGGATCTCGTGAGAGGGAAACTGGACCGGCAGACGGAGGCCGCTGATGCTGTGCGGCGCGATCAGGTGATTCGTGCACAGCAGCCGATAGGGCCAAGAGGGCTTGCACGTCCAGCCGTTGCTGGCGGCCGAGGCGTCGGCATCGGCGGGGTAGGTGATGATCTCGGCCGTGACTTCGGGCGCCGGACTGTCGCTCACGTTGGCAAAGAGGAACTCGGCGGTCACGCGGTTGCCGGCATCGAGGGAGTCCGGCGGTGGTGTGATCCGGATATCGAGATCGTGGATGTCGTAGACCGGCTCGACGAGCGCGGCGCGATTGTCGGCCGGATTCCAATCGGGTTCCGAAGAGTCGATCGAGGCGGTGATGGTCACTGCAGGTTCGGGCAGGCCGGGAAGAACATCGAAGTAGGTGTAAGCGGTTCCGTCACGGCCGAAATTCGGAAACGTACAGCGATACGACCCCGGCGCACCTTCGACGTCCGTGCAGAGAGGGTAAAGTTGCGTGACGGCCAGCGGCTCGGGGAAGGTCACGAAGACGGTCACACTCGCAGGGCGGTGCGTAGACTTGTTGTTTACGGTGAGGTAGACACGGGAGGTCGTGGCGGGACGGAAACTGGCATCGTGGAAGATCGTTACCGCGAGGTCCGCGATGCTGACGACGGCGGCAGTGGCGCTGGCGGCATCGTTCTCATGATTCGGATCTGCCCCGAACGATTCGGTCCGTGCGTTGAGAGCGAACGTTCCCTCGGCATCGGGCGGCGAGAACGGCACGTGGAAGTCGTGCGATTGGCCGGCAGCGAGTGTGGGGATGTTGCAAAGTATCGAGTCGGAGAATTCGATGCATCCGAGGTTCGCCGCGCCAACAAACCGCTGAATCGGTTTCGTCAACCGTACGCCGGCGGACGTCGCCGCATCGGGACCGAGGTTGGTCACCGTGGCCGTGACCGTGCCGGTCTCCCCCGCGTTGTAGCGTACGTCCGGGGTGAGCCGTAGCGTGAGGTCGGCGTTCTGCGCCGCCGCCGGGAGCGCGAAGAGAAGGGTGAGCAGGAGAAGGGACGCACGCTTCGGGGACATTGCGGCTATCGTATAGCAAATAACATACGATTGCCCTGATTCGGTGCGTTCCCACGCAGCCCATATGAACGTCCACTTTCCGGTGACCGTTCACGTTTTGACGGTGATCAACCCAGCCTGCTCGGCCTACGCCTGATTATTCGTCGCCGACATGACCATCCATGGCGTGCCGAATCGATCGACGAGCATGCCGAAACCGTCGGAGTAGAACGTCTTCTCGAACGCCGTCGTTACCTGTCCGCCGCCGGCGAGTTTGTCGAAGAGTCCCTTCGCCTCGGCGGTCGCTGGTGCGGTGAGGGTGACGGAGAGTCACGCCGAACCTGTTTGCGGTGCCGGCGCAGACGAACTCCGCGCACCAGCGATGGTCAACGCGTCACGATTTCAGCGATCTGATGCGGCAAGGCTTGTTTCTGGTGTTCTCGGTCACGATCACGCTCCAACGAGTCGCCCATGCTTCCGCTCAAGCGCCACGAGCGTCGCGCTGATACCGCGACACTTCAAAACTCCGGTTCAGAGCGTCTGTTCGCTGCTTACAATATAGGATTTGTGGAAATACCACGGTTTGCCGCGGGAAACTTCAACGAACGCATTGCCGGCAGTGACCCGGGCAGGGCCTTCCAGGTGTTTGCGGGAGAGGTGCTGGCCAAGCGTTACCCGAGCATTCATTTATATGGTGCAGGCGGACGCGATGGCGGCATCGACCTCGACACGCAAGGCCAGGTTGTGGTCGAGTGCAAGCACTGCGATGACGGCGACGATTTGCAGAAAGCGTGGAGTGAGGTAGCAGCACGCCTCCTGCGGCATCTCGCTGATCCTGACCATCCCGGACAATCACAATACTCGCCTTGGTACGCGACAGGCGCGGACGCGATCACGGGCTATCGGCTTGTAACCGATGGCGTGTTTGCCAACAGGAGCCGCATCCAAGCGTTCCAAGGCGAGATTCGCGCATTCTTTGAGGAACTGGGAAAACAGCGGCACCTCGCCCACCTTGGGGCCATCGACATCGAGGTGCTCGACTGGAACGACTTCGAGTCAGAGCTGAAGAGCCATCCGGAACTCTTGTTCCGCTGGTTTCCGTCGACGCGCCCAAATGGGTTGATGCCGCTCGATGAGGTTCAGGAAGGGCGGCTATTCCGATCTTTTCTCTCGGGCACTAAGCTGCCTTATTACAGTCGCAGTGCTCACGGCCTCGCGGTGGGGGATCTCGCCGATACGCCCCGGGAAGACGATCTCCTGGCCCTGCTCGACCGGACGACGGGACTCATCATCACTGGGAAGGGAGGTGTCGGGAAAACCCGACTCACGATCGAGCTTGGACATCGTGCCAAGCAGAACGGATGGGTAGTCCTGCGCGCCTCCGCGATGTTCCGTGACGAGGCCATAGATGATCTCCTATCGCGTTCCGTCTCGCCAACGGACGTTCTCCTACTCATCGACTACGTCGAGATGATCGAATCGTTTGCGGACCGGATCGAGCACATCGAGATGCTCAATGCCACGCTCCCACATCGCATCCGTTATGTCGCAAATTGCCGAACGAGCTACTACCGAAACGTCCAGGCTATTGGTGGTCACACACGAGTCGACGTCAGCCCCACAGCCGGCCACCCCTCGACATGGCTCGAGGGCTATCGTCGCGCAATCGTCGAGAAGGTATTGTCGACTTCGGGGATCGACTTCACGCCGGCCCACTTGAAAGTCTGCCGGGACGTGCCGGTTTTTGCGGTCTTCATGGCGTTTTTGCAGAATCAGAAGCGGACGGATGATCTTCACGAACTGGTGGCGGACGGCGAGTTTGGCCCCTGGATCGCGAGGCGGGTCCAGCAGAGTTTCGGGCGTCCGATCGGAAGTGCTCTGGCGATGCTGGTCGCGGCATTTCCGATGGAGGAGATGCGCCGGAGTGCGCTGTCTGGATCGATGCGCGACTTGTTTGAGCGCCTCGCCTCCGATGGATGGATCGAGAAGCTCATCGACGGACCGGATGCGGGACTATGGGTGACAGCGCACGACGCCCTCGCCGACCGAGTGATCCTGAACCACATCGAGAACCTTGGTGCCGCCGCCGATCTGTTTGTCGAGGAACTATTCGATTTTGCTGAAACGAACGACGGGATTGCCTCTGTCCTGATCGCGCTGCAGCGACTCGGGGATTCGGTGGTGCTCCAGGCGTTCAATTGGGTGAAGCTCTTGGCCGAGCGGGTACGTCGACGCGCTCCCCGATGGTTAGCCTCGCGGAAGCTGATTATGCAGAGCAACCTCCTGCCGGCCGCCGAACGAATCGAACTTCTCGAGCGCACGGCCGATTGTTGGGAGGATCTCCTTGGAGACACCGCCTTTCAGAACGCTCTTGGCTGGATCTGTAAACAAGTAGCGGACGCAGGCTCACCGGTAGCCGAAGTAGATTCGCTGCGGCCATGGGTGCTCAGAGCCGCAGATCAGGTCAGGACCTCGAATTACATCCTCTCCCGCGGGTTGATTCTTTTTCCGGAGCTCCGAGCGGCTACCGAACAGTGGCTGAAAACGCGCCCGATCGAGTTTCGCAGTGATTACCTCATCGTGGTCTGGCTAAATCAGGGATACGCCGCTGCGGCAATCGCCCACTATGTCGCTGCATGGATCGGGAGATTCTCCGCAGACCCACAGGCGCAGTTTGTCTATAGTGCGTGGCTCAACGCAGGTGGCGACCGAGCGTTGGTCGAAGAGCCGATCAGGCGTTGGCTTACGCTACATGCCGAGCTTGAGGCGGCCCAATTTGTCTATCGAGGCTGGCTCGACGCAGGTGGCGACCGAGCGATGGTCGAAGAGCCGATCAGACGTTGGCTCACGCTGCATGCCGAGATCGAAACGGCGCGGTTTGTCTATGGTGCGTGGCTCAACGCGGGTGGCGACCGAGCGTTGGTTGAAGAACCGATTAAGCGTTGGCTCGGGCTGCATGCGGAGATCGAAGCGGCGCGGTTTGTCTATAGTGCGTGGCTCAACGCAGGTGGCGACCGAGCGTTGGTCGAAGAGCCGATTAGGCGTTGGCTCACGCTGCATGCCGAGATCGAAACGGCGCGGTTTGTCTATGGTGCGTGGCTCAACGCGGGTGGCGACCGAGCGTTGGTCGAAGAGCCGATTAGGCGTTGGCTCACGCTACATGCCAAGGCCGAAGCTGCAGGGTTTGTCTATCGAGGATGGCTCGACGCAGGCGGCGATCGAGCGCTCGTCGAAGAGCCGATCAGACGTTGGCTCACGATGCACGCCGAGATCGAAGCGGCGCGATTTGTCCATTGCGCGTGGCTCGACGCAAGCGGCGATCGAGCGCTCGTCGAAGAGCCGATCAGACGTTGGCTCACGCTCCATGCCAAGATCGAAGCGGCAGGCTTTGTCTATCGTGGGTGGCTCGGCGCAGGCGGCGATCGAGCGCTCGTCGAAGAGCCGATCAGACGTTGGCTCACGCTCCATGCCGAGATCGAAGCGGCGCAATTTGTCTATTACGCGTGGCTCGACGCAGGCGGCGATCGAGCGCTCGTCGAAGAGCCGATCAGACGTTGGCTCACGTTCCATGCCGAGATCGAAGAGGCAGGGTTTGTCTATCGAGGCTGGCTCGACGCGCAAGGCGCTCTCAAAGCCGTGGAGTCGCAAGTGATCGGGTGGCTCGGCCTGCATTCCCGGTCTGAGGGCTCCGATTTCCTGGTCGTCGCCTACCTGAGGCGTGGCGGATCACTCAAACCAGTGCGCGAGGCAGCCCTCACCGCAATGGCTCGGCTTCGGGAAAGCGCATCTGGTTCATTCATTTCGAAGGCACTTGCGAAGCAGCACGACTTGCCGGACGAGGCTGTTCTCAACATCCTGCGGTGGTGCAGGCACTTCGCGCACGATGACGACGCGCTGTGGCGATTGAGCCAGTTGGAGGAAAAGATCGCACGCGCTCAGGTGGCTGCCGAGACATGTGAGGTCGCGGAGTTTGTGCTTGATCCATGGTTGAGCGAGACCTCGGCGCCGTCTCCAGAGGTAGCGAACAACGTAACGCGGATTCTTGCAGGAATGACCCTCATCACCGAGCCATCACTCCACGAACGCGCCGGGGTGATGCTGGCCAGGTGGCTGCGGCACCCGCGCGGGTTCAGTACGTCGAACTGGTGTCCTGTGGCTTGCGTGGCGCCGCTCGTTTTGGAAGTGCGGGCATTGATCGAACGTGGGGTCGTCGATATGGCCAGCGATGCCGAAGCTATCGACCTGTTTGCGGAATGGAAGCATCGGCGCGACGCAGAAGTCCGCCGAGCAAGAATGATTGGAGTGCGCAATCGCGACTGAGTGACGAGTGTCCGAACATCTCGTCGGTCCGGCCGGCCGCCGCGTTTCGGGATGAGGAATTGGTGGAGCCGAACGGGATCGAACCGTCGACCTCCTGAATGCCATTCAGGCGCTCTCCCAATTGAGCTACGGCCCCACGATGCCAGGAACTGAAGGCACGGAAACTAACGCGATTACCGTGTCAAAATTTCCGTGAGCGCGCGATTCTAGTCGAGCGAGGGTGGGAACATCAATTGCGAGTACCGGAGAGCTTGAATCGCATCACCCGCGCTCTGCGCCATCGCAACTACCGCCTTTTCTTCGGGGGACAGTCGATCTCCCTCATCGGGACGTGGATCACCCGCATCGCCACGAGCTGGCTGGTATACCGGCTCACCGGGTCGGAGCTGCTCCTCGGCGTGGTGGCGTTCAGCAGCCAGATTCCGCTGCTCGTCCTCGCTCCGATTGCCGGCGTGCTGGTCGACCGCTGGGACCGGCACCGCATCCTGGTCATCACGCAGATCCTCTCGGCGCTGCAGTCGGCGGCGCTGGCCGTGCTGGCGCTGATGAACGTGATCACGGTGGCCGAGGTCATCGTGCTGCAGATCGTGCAGGGGGTGATCAACTCCTTCGATACGCCGGCGCGGCAGTCATTCGTGGTGGAGATGGTCGAAGACCGCGAAGACCTGCCCAACGCCATCGCCCTCAACTCCTCGATGATCAACGCCTCGCGCATCATCGGCCCGTCGGTGGGCGGCATCCTCATCGCCACCGTCGGCGAAGGTTGGTGCTTCGGCGCGGACGCCATCTCGTACATCGCGGTCATCGTCTCGCTGCTCATGATGCGCCGCGCGCCGGCGCGGAAGGCGCACGTCGATACACACATGCTCGAAGAGCTGCGCACCGGCTGGAAGTACGTGGCCGGCTTCGCGCCGGTGCGCTCGCTGCTGCTGATCGTGGCGTTGGTGGGAGTGATGGGAATGCCCTATGCCACGCTGATGCCGGTCATCGCCTCGAAGGTTCTGCACGGCGGCCCGCATACCCTCGGCATCCTGATGACCGCCTCGGGCGTCGGCGCGCTGGCCGGCACGATCTACCTGGCCTCGCGCCACACCGTGGTCGGCCTCGGCAAGGTCATCGTGGCGGCCATGGCGGCGCTCAGCATCGGCCTGATCGCCTTCTCCTTCTCGCGCACGCTCTGGCTCTCGGCGCTTCTGCTTCCGATCATCGGCGCGGGGATCATGGCCCAGGCGGCGTCGGCGAACACGATCCTGCAGACCGTCGTCGACGAGCGGCTGCGCGGGCGGGTGATGGCCTTCTTTTCGGTGGCCATCATGGGGATGCAGCCGATCGGCGCGCTCCTTTCCGGCATGGTCGCCGAACGGATCGGATCGGAGATGACCATCTTCTACGGCGCGTTGGCCTGCCTGGCGGGGTGCGTCTGGTTCGCCATCCGCCGGCCGATGCTGGCCGAGCACATCCGTCCCATCTACATCGAGCGGGGAATCATTCCGTGGGACGACGGCGACCTCGCCCCGGCCGCGGCGGCGAACGTGAACATCACGATTGACAATGGAGGAGGAAATGCCCGCAAAGAAAAAGCCGGATGACGTGCCGCAGTTCTTCAGGCTGAGTGTGGAGGTCGGCAATCTCGAGGATGCCATTCCGTTCTACACGAAGCTGCTCGACGTGGAGGGGCGCAAGCAGCCGGGGGCACGCTGCTACTTCGAATGCGGTCCTGTGACGCTCTCCGTGCTCGACGTCTCCTCGGCGCGGAAGCCCCATCCGGCGGCGAAGGCGCTTTACTTCACGGTCAGAGATCTCGATGCCGCCTTCGCGCGCGCCAGGGAGCTCGGGTGCCTCTCGCAGGAGTCGGTTCACGATGCGCCCGGCGGCGGAATCGTCGTCCGGCCGTGGGGCGAGCGGTCGTTCTACGCGGAGGATCCGTGGAGCAACCCGCTGTGTTTCGTCGAAGAGGGGACGGGCAACTGCCGCGTAAGACACAGGCACAGACAAGAGTGTCTGTGCCACATTTATCCTGCTAAGAGGATGGAGATCGGCCAATCGAGCAGGGCCGAATGTGGCACAGACACTCTTGTCTGTGCCTGGAAAAGTGGCAGCGGTGAACCTGCAAACATGTGGTGCCGCCAGACGGCGGCACCACACCTCATCAACTACTTCTTCAGCATCGCCGCAAGTGCTTCGAGCCGCTCGCTCCAGAAGGTACGCATGCGGTCCGCGTCAGCTTTGGTGGCATGCTTCCTGTGCTCTAGCGCCACCTGACTCTTCGCCTCGCCCCGCGCATAAAACCCGATGTCGACGGGCGAACCGTCGTCCCAGCGGATGCGCATCGATTTGTTCACCGTCGCCGTTCGAATGGTCAGCTTCACCCCAGGCAGCCACTTCGCGCGCTGGCGGGCATTGCTGAATGCCGCGTACAGCTTCGCCAGCGGAACCACGATTGTCTTGCTCTTCGTAACCGACCACTCGCCGCTGCGCTGCTGGCCATGCGCGCGCAGTCCACGAATGCGCTCGTATCCGACGGCCACCATCTGCGTCCACCAGCCGGACGTCTTGTACTTCTCGCGGATATGTGCCACCAGCTCGGGATGCGACATCTCCTTCCCGCCGGCTTTGTCGAGCACGAACACCCACTTCGACCATTCGCAGCCGGTGGCCTTTTTCACCGACTCATCGCTGAGGCGCGCGAGCGCCGCGTAATCGGGAGCGGGAGCTGGTTTGGGAACGAGATGAAGACGGGCCGTGGTGTACGACTCACCGGTCTTCTGCATGCGCGCACGAACGACGCGCTTGAGGTCTTTCTGCTTCGGCATCGCGAAATTCTCCTTCGTTCTGTCCGCGAGCACCGCTCCCAGCAGCGAAGCCCTCGAACGAAGGTTCGCAAGTACCCAACCCGGGAGTATGCCCCCCTTTGCCTCCGCATCGGACCTTCGCTGGGGACGGTCTCAGGAGGTTAGACGCGAGTCGCCGCCAGCGAAAAATTATAACCGCGGATTCACTTCGGCAACGTCACCACGAACGTCGCCCCCCCGCCCGCCGCACCCTCCACCTCGATGTTCCCCCGGTGCTGGAGGATCAGGTGCTTGGTGATGGCCAGGCCGAGGCCGGAGCCGGCGATTTCCTGGGAGCGGCTTTTGTCGATGCGGTAGAAGCGGCGGAAGATACGGTCGCGCTCCTCGGGGGGGATGCCTTCGCCGTGATCGGCGATGCGGACGATGCCGCGGCCAGGGGTTGACAAGACATCGATGTCGATCGACGTCCCCTCGCCGCCGTACTTGATGGCGTTGTCGAGCAGGTTGGCGAAGGCCTGTTGCAGTCGCATGGCGTCGCCGTGGATGCGCACGCCGTCGCCGGTGATGACGAAGCGGAGTTGTTTCTGTGAGGCGCGGTCGCGGAAGTCTTCGCAGAGGTCTTCGACCAGACGGCGCAGCTCGATCTCCGCGCGCTCCAGACTGAGATCGCCGGCTTCGATGTGGCTCAGCTCCGATAGATCCTGGGCCAGCCGTTCCAGCCGCGCGAGCTGGCGCGACATGATCCGGCGGAGCTGGCTCTCCTGCTCTTCGGTCAACAGGCCGCGATCGAATTCGAACGTTTCGACGGCCGACTTGAGCGCGGCCAGCGGCGTACGGACCTCGTGAGAAAAGTCGGCGATGAACTCGCGGCGCAGCTCTTCGAGCCGCTCGACGTGCGTGACGTCGATGAACAAGGCGACGGCGGCGAGATCATGTGACGGCAGCGGAAAGGCGCGCATCTCGATCTTCCGCTCCTCGATGCCGCTGCGGATAGAGAAGCGTCTGGCCGAGTCGGCACGGCCGGCAGTATGGCCGAGCGCATCATCGAAACCGGAGAGGATGGAATCGTTGCGCAGCACGGCGGCGATCGGCTGTCCGACGAAACCGGCCTGCAGGTTGAACATCGCGGCGAACCGGCGGTTGGCCAGGACGACCCGCCGTTGCCGGTCGATGGCCAGTACCCCTTCACCCATGCCGTTCATGATCTGTTGCAGCAGCGCATTCTGAAATTCGGACGCCGAAAGCTGCCGCGCCAGATCCGCGCGCGAGCGGTAGAAGCGCGCGGCAATCTCGTCGACGGCGCCAAAGGAATCGACGTCGAGCGATGCCAGAGCTTCGGCGTCAGGACGCCCGAGGCGATCGGAGAGACGGCGGATGTCGGAGTGCGTTCGCGACCAGAGGGTGGCGAAAACGATCGCGGCGGCGAGGGCGAGTATTGCTGTGAGAGCGAGAGGAAGCATTAGTTCTGCCGCTCTGCGGCGTTGTCTGCGGCTTCGCCGCGTTGTCTGCGCTTCGCGCGTTGTCTGCGGCGTGGCCGCGTGGTCGATGTTTGCCGCTCTGCAGCGTTGTCTGCGTTTCGCGCGTTGCTTGCGGCGGGGCCGCGTGGTGATGTTTGCTCAATCATGCTGACAGATCATCCGGCGAAGCCCGCAGACTACGCCGTCAGGCAACACACAACGCGCGAAGCGCAAACAACGCGGCGACAGCCGCAGACAACGCCGCGAAGCGGCAGACAACGCGCGAAGCGCAGTTACACAGGCGGATCGTACCGGTACCCGAACCCGACCACTGTGGTAATCCGCTCGGTGCCGATCTTCTTCCGCAGGTTGCGGATGTGGGCGTCGACGGTTCGTGTCTCCACGTCGTCGTTCATCTGCCAGACCTCGGAGAGGATGCGGTCGCGCGAGATCACGGTGCCGCGGTTGCGGACGAGCAGCAGCAGCAGCTCCATCTCCTTTTTTGCCAGCTTCACTTCCTGGCCGAGGTGGTAGACGCGAAAAGCCTTCTCATCGATGCGCAGCTCGCCGTCGTCGTAGCCGGAGACATCGCGCGACGACGACTGCGTCCGGCGCAGGATGGCGGCCACGCGCGCGATCAGCTCGCGGATGGCGAACGGCTTGGTGAGGTAATCGTCGGCGCCGAGCTCGAGGCCGGTGATGCGGTCGCGCTCGGAACCGCGCGCTGTCAGCATCAGGATCGGGATCGACTTCGTCGACGGCTCGCGGCGCAGCTCGCGGCAGATCGTCAGTCCGTCGACATCCGGAAGATTGAGATCGAGGATGACGAAGTCGAAGCCGCCGCCCTGTACGGCCACGAGCCCCTCGTGGCCATCGCCGTAGAGGAACAAGCGGTAGCCTTCACGCTCCAGGTTCAGGCGGACCGTGAAGGCGATGTCGGCGTCGTCTTCGATCAGGGCAATCTTCGTCATTCGCCCGCCGCGGCGGCATGCGCCGTGTGCTTGATCATCTTCCCTTCGACGAGATAGACGACCATCTCGCAGATGTTCGTGGCGCCGTCGGCCATCCGTTCGAAGTACTTGCCGATGAAGGTCAGGCGGATCGCCGAGGAGATGTTACGCGCGTCTTCGAGCATGTAGGTGAGCAGGTTGCGGAACGAGCTCTCGGTGAGCGCGTCGACGTTGTCATCCTCGGCGATGACCTTGCGGGCCAGAGCGGCGTCGCCTCGGACGAATGCGTCGAGCGCCTGGCGGACCATGGCCTGGGCATCGTGCGCGAGGCGCGGGAGGTCGGCGACGGGCTTGATCATCGGCTCGCGATTCAATTCGATGACGCGCTCGCAGACGTCCTGGGCCAGATCGGCGATCCGCTCCAGCTCCGGCGTGATCTTCATGATCGTGGCCACGAAGCGGAGATCGCTCGCCGCCGGCTGCATCTTGGCGATCAGCTCGATCGTCTTCTGGTCGATGACGATCTCCATCCGGTCGATCTCATCGTCGCGGACGATGACCTCATTGGCCAGCGTCGTGTCGCGCTCGAGGAGCGCCCGGATCGAGCGCGCCATGGCATCCTCGACCATCGCCCCCATGCGTAGAAGGAGATGATTCAACTCCTCGATGTCTTTGTCGAAATGGCGTTGCATAACTGCGCCTCCGGCGCGTTGTCTGCCGCTTCGCGGCGTTGTCTGCGCTTTGCGCGTTTTCTGCGGCTATCGCCGCGTTATTTCGTTTCGATCTTCTCGATCATTGAACATATTGACCACGCGGCCGCGCCGCAGACAACGCGTGAAGCGCATCATCATCCAAACCTTCCCGTCACGTAATCTTCGGTCATCTTCTCTTTGGGGTTCATGAAAATCGCGTTGGTGTCGGCGTATTCGATCAATTTGCCGAGCATGAAGAAGGCAGTACGGTCGCTGACGCGGGCGGCCTGCTGCATGTTGTGGGTGACGATGACGATAGTGTAGTTGTCCTTGAGCTCGTAGATCAGCTCTTCGATCTTCGAGGTGGCGAGGGGGTCGAGCGCCGAGGCCGGCTCGTCCATCAGCACGATCTCGGGATCGACGGCCAGGGCGCGGGCGATGCAGAGCCGCTGCTGCTGGCCGCCGGAGAGGGCCATGGCGCTGGCGTGCAGCCGGTCTTTCACCTCGTGCCAGAGCGCGGCCCGCGTCAGCGAGCGCTCGATGATCTCGTCGAGCTGGCGCTTGTTGCGCATCCCGCCGATCTTCAGACCGTACGCGACGTTCTCGTAGATCGACTTCGGGAAGGGGTTCGATTTCTGGAAGACCATCCCAACCTTGCGGCGCAACTCCACGACGTCGGTATCGCCGCCGTAGACATCCTGCCCGTCGATCATGATCGCCCCGGTCGCCCTTGCCTCGGGGATGATGTCGTTCATCCGGTTGATGGAGCGAATGAAGGTCGACTTCCCGCATCCCGAGGGGCCGATCAGCGCCGTCACCTTCTGTGCCGGAATCTCGAGCGAGATGCCGTGCAGCACTTTGGATGCGCCGTAGAAGAAGTCGAAGTTGCGGACGGAGATTTTCGATTCAGTCATTGTTTGCTCGTTCGGTGTCCGGGCAGAAACAAAGTCCTGCGCAAGCTCCGCCCCCTCATCCGCCTTCGGCACCTTCTCCCCCGCAAGAAACCGCGGGGGAGAAGGGCTCTCGAGGGTTGTGCTTCGAATACTTTGCAAGACAGAAGCAGTCACGGGCGGTTCATCCTTTCGAGACGGCGCACGGCCAGGCGCGCGGCGATCGACAGAGTCAGAATGATCATCACGAGCAGGAACGCGCCGGCCCATGCCTGCCGGTGCCAATCGTCGTACGGCGACTGGGCGTAGGTGTAGACCTGCACCGTGAGCGATGCGATGGGCTGGGTGAGGCTCGTCGACCAGAAGCGGTTGCCGAGTGCTGTGAAGAGCAGCGGTGCGGTCTCGCCGGCCACGCGTGCGAGCGCGACGAGGATACCGGTGAGGATGCCCGGCAACGCCGCCGGAACGATAACGCTGAAAACCGCACGGCTACGCGTCGCACCAAGCGCCAGCGCCCCTTCGCGCAGACCTCCGGGAACGAGGCGCAGCAACTCTTCCGTCGTCCGAACGACGATGGGAACCATCAGAAAGCCGAGCGCAACGCCGCCGGCGAGGGCGCTGAAGCGCTTGACGGGCAAGACCACCAGTCCATAGGCAAAGATGCCGACGACGATCGACGGCACGCCGTTGAGAACGTCGGCCGCAAAGCGCACGGCGGAGGAAAACTTCGTCTCCGGATATTCGGCCAGATGGACTCCGCAAATGCCGCCCACCGGAATGGCGAAGAGCGCCGCGATACCGATGAGGATCAGCGTCCCGACGATGGCGTTGGCCATCCCGCCGCCGGTCTCACCGACCGGCTTCGGCATCTTGGTAAAGAAGTCCCAGTTCAGCGCACCGGCGCCTTCCTTGATCACATAGAAAAGGATCATCGCCAAAGGGATGAGCGCGACTACGACGGCAAGAGCGCAGAGGACCTCGAACACCCGGGAGAAGAGCTTGCGCCGGCGGAGGTTGGCAGTCATGCCAATGCCTCCTCGGCCGGTACAATCGGCGCGGCGATCGGCGCCACGACCCGGCGCTTCATCGACCAGATCAGCAGCCGCGAGATGATGTTCACGGCGACGGTGATGATGAAGAGGAGAAGCCCGATCTCGATCAGCGCGTGCAGATAAAGCTCGTCCGCGGCCTCGGTGAATTCATTGGCGATGACGGCGGCCATCGTGTATTGCGGCTTGAACAGCGATGCCGTTACCTGCGGCGAGTTGCCGATGACCATGGTCACGGCGATCGTTTCGCCGAGTGCACGGCCGAAGCCGAGCATGACCGCGCCGATGATGCCGCTCTTGCCAAAGCCGATGGCGACCTTGATGGCCTCCCACCGCGTCGCCCCGAGCGCGTACGCGGCCTCGCGTTGTGTCGACGGGACGTTTTTCAGGATCTCGCGCGCCACCGAGGAGGTGAACGGAATCACCATCACGGCCAGAATCAACGCCGCGGCGAGCATGCCCACGCCGAGCGGCGGTCCGTTGAACAGCGGAATCTTCTTCAACGCGTCCGGGGTCGCCACTTCCAGCTTTCGGACGAACGGGACCAGCACGAAGACTCCCCATAGGCCATAGACGATCGACGGAATAGCCGCCAGAAGGTCGGTGAGATAGGCGAGCGGCTGGCGCAACAGGCGCGGCGACAGCTCAGAAATGAAGATTGCGATGCCGAGGGCGATCGGTGTGGCGATCAGGAGCGCCAGGATCGACGAATAGAGCGTTCCCCAGATGAAGGGAAGGGCGCCGAAGTCGCCGGAGACCGGATTCCAGGTCGAAGTCGTCCAGAATTTCAGACCGAACTTCGCGATCGACAGCATCGATTGCCGTGTCAGCTCAAAGGCGATTCCGAGCACGAGCAGCAGCACGAGAGCTGCGAACGCGCCGGTGCCGAGGCGGAAACTGCGGTCGTCCGAAGAGCGTCTCATTGAATTGTTGCGAGCGCCTGCATTTCCTTCGGCACGACCGGTTGCGGCAGAGGGGCGTAGCCGAGCGCCGGGGCGAACTTCTGACCGTCACTCAGCGCCCACTTGAGAAAGTCGACCATGGCCGCGCTTCGTGCCTTGTCAGCCGGATGCTGGTAGAGAAGCATCCAGGTGAAGGAGGCGATCGGATAGGCATCAGCCCCGTCCGGGTTCGTAATCGAGACGCGGAAGTCGTCCGGCATCGTCACGCCGGCCGCTGCCGCCGTCACCGATTCCAGCGACGCGGTGACGAACTTCCCGGCTTTGTTCCGGACGGAGCCGTACGGCATCTTGTTCTGGAGCGCGTAGATGAGCTCCACGTAGCCGACGGCTCCGGGCGTCTGGCGGACCAAACCGGAGACGCCTTCGTTCCCCTTCGCACCGACGCCGGCGGGCCAGCTCACCGATGTGGCCACGCCGACCTTCTGTTTGAAGTCGGAGGAAACCTTGGAGAGAAAGTCGCAGAAGATGTAGGTCGTCCCCGATCCGTCTGAGCGATGGACCACGGCGATGTCGGTGGCCGGCAGTTTCACGCCGGGGTTGAGCGTGGCAATGGCCGGATCGTTCCATTTGGTGATCTTGCCGAGATAAATGTCAGCGAGAAGAGAGCCGCTGAAATGGAGCGGCTGCGTCAGCCCCTCGACGTTATAGATCGGCACGACCCCGCCGAGCACCGTCGGGAAGTGCAGAATCGAGGCATGGGCGGCCTGCAACTGCGCATCGGTCATCGGCCCATCACTAGCGCCGAAAAAAACGGTCTGCTCCGTGAGCTGCTTGATCCCGCCGCCCGAGCCGATCGACTGGTAATTGATCCGGACGTTCGGATGCGTCTTCTGATACTCATCGAACCATTTCGAGTAGATGGGATACGGGAATGTGGCCCCGGCGCCGTTGATGGTGAGCGAGCCACCGGAGTCGGACCTCCCCGCCTGCGTCTTCGATTCGTTTGGTTGACACGCCGCAAGGGCGACCGCCAGAAACACTACGAGCGACTTCCATTTCATGGCGCGCAGGGTACGGGCGGGTGGTGGGAGGGGCGATGCA
>JADGNY010000052.1 GCA_017883235.1 Thermoanaerobaculia bacterium
TTAGCGGCAACAAGACGGTAGCCAGGGGTGCGAGCGTTTTTTGCGAGCACCCCTGGTAAAGAGATGTCGTGGTTTGGTGCCGCGTCAGCGGCACTGGAGAAATCGGGGACTCCATCCAGTGCCGCAGACGCGGCACGATTTCGGATCGCATCGGTTCCAGGGGTGCTCGCAAAAAACGCTCGCACCCCTGGCTACCATCTTTGTCGCCGCTAACGCGGCGCCAGCGGTACGAAGCGCCGCATCTGGAATAGGTGGATCGGAAGTTGCTCCTGTCCACTACCCTAACGATCTGCATGTCCGTCGAACGTACGCTATCCCGCCTCGATCTCAATCTTCTGACGACCGCGCTGCTCATCGCAGCGATCGGTTGCCTGCTCGTCTACAGCGCCACCTACTTCGGCCCTGACGCGCCTCTTTTCCGCAAGCAGGTCATCTGGACGCTCATCGGCATCATCCTGATGATCATCTTCATCGCCATCGACTACCACGTGCTGATGGAGATCTCCCCGTTTCTGTACGGTGTCGGAATCGTTCTGCTGATGTATCTGCTCGCATCCGACCGCCTGACCCGCAACGTCAAGTCGTGGATCCATATCGGCAACTTTCAGTTTCAGCCGTCGGAGTTCATGAAGATCTTCACGGCGCTGTTGATCGCGAAGTACTTCGACTCGAACGACCGGGCCTACCTCAACTTCCGCAGCTTCGTCACCGTCATGGCCATGATCGGATTCCCGGTCCTGCTCATCGCGGCGCAGCCGGCCTTCGGCTCGGCGGCCAGCTTCTTTCCGCTGTTCGGCGTGGCCATGTTCTTCGGCGGCATCAAGCCGAAACTGTGGATGATCGCCCTCCTCTGTTTCGTCGTGGCCCTGCCGATCGGCTGGCATTTCCTCAAGCCGTTCCAGAAGGAGCGGATCATGATCTTCATGGATCCGGCCCGCGACCCGCTCGGCTCCGGGTATCAGGTAATGCAGGCCAAGATCGCCACCGGCTCGGGCGGCATCACCGGCAAAGGCTTTCTGCACGGGACGCAGGTCAACCTCGAGTACCTCCCCGCCCGGCACACCGATTTCATCTTCTCCGTCCTCGGCGAGGAATGGGGCTTCGTCGGCGTCAGCGTCGTGCTCACGCTGTATCTGTTCCTCATCGTCGAGTCGCTCGGGGTCGCCAAAGCATCGCGCGACCGCGGAGGGACGTTCCTCGTCCTCTCGCTGATCTGTTTCTTCATCTTCCACATCCTGATCAACGTCTCGATGCAGATCGGGCTCCTGCCCGTGACCGGCATCCCGTTGCCGCTCATCTCCTACGGCGGCTCGGCCACGATGATGTTCTTCATGGCCATCGGGTTGATTCTGAATGTGGGGTTCAGGAAGTTCGTGAACGTGTGATGGAGTGGATTAGTAGATTAGTGGATTAGTGGATTAGTGGATTAGTGGATTAGAAGAGCCCTCGGTCCTAATCTACTAATCTACTGATCTACTGATCTACTGATCACCAACCCACCCCATGCAGACCGTCATCACCATCCGCCGCCCCGTCACGATTCTCCTGCTGCTGGCCGTCACGGCGCTCATCCTCATGATGACCATCTGGATGTCGGGAAAGAGCTACTCCAAGGTCGATCCGCTTCCGTTCGAAGACATCCGCCATCTCTCCAACCGTATCGCCAGACATCCGGTCTCGACGCACATCCTGGCAGTGATCATCGTGCCGATCATCGCCAACGTGCTGTTGTTCGTGCCGTGGGGCTTCCTGATGTTCATCGCCCTCTACACCGTCAACCGGCCAGCGTTGCAGACGTACGTGCTGACGGTGCTGCTCGGCCTCACGTTCACCTGCGCGATCGAGGGATGGCAGTACTTTCTCCCCGACCGCGTGGCCGATATCAACGACATCATCTGGAACACGACCGGCGCGCTGCTGGGCGCGATCCTCGGCCATTTGCGGGGACGGGTAAGGTTCGAGTTCGCGTAGTCTTGTCACGCTCGGAGTCATCGGCGCGGCGCTGATGCTTCATCGCCAGCAGAGCACGAGATCCTGAAACGTCACCCCATCGGGCCGGTCGGACCACTTGCCGTGGTGGATCTCGTAGCTGGCAAAGCCGGCCTCGCGAATCAGGTCGATGAGAACCGCCTCGTCGATGGCAACGCCGACTGCCGGATTCGCCGCGTCGGCGAGACGGAGAGGCGGTTGATCGACGGGAAAATGGAAGGGCGGGCTGAGCCGCGGCAGCGCTTCGCGCGCATGGTCATCGAGCAGAAAGAACGTTGCCAGGAGACATCCGCCCGGCGCGAGAACCCGCGCCGACTCGCGCAGGTACTGGCGTGTTTCGGCGAGCACGAGATGCGTGAAGAGCGACGTGGCGAAGGCGTAATCGAACGAGGCATCGTCGAAGGGAAAGCGGAACCCGGACGCGGACACCCCGCGTTCGCGGTACTCCGAGCTGCGCACATTCACGTGATGGAAGCGGAAGTTCGGGTGGCGCCGCGTGAGGTGGCGCCGGCACCAGACGACGCCGCGCCGGACGATGTCGAAGCCGTCGTACGTCCCGTCCGCATCGAGATACCGCGTCAGCGGGATGGCCACACGGCCGATGCCGGAACCGATGTCGAGAACGCGGCCGCCCGGCTTCAATCCGAAGCGGACCAGCAACTCCTTCAGCTCGTCACCGACCGCGCGGAAATCGCCGGCGCCGGCGAAGCGGAGCCGCCGCGGCGGCAGCTCCGGATCGGCATTCCCGGTCAGCCACAAACCGAGATCGGCGCGCGCCGCCGCAATCCACTCCAGCAGATGGCGGGCCCGACGACGCAACCGTTTCGTTCCCATGCCGCGCGCACTCTACCGTGTAGGATTGCCCGCATGAAAAACGTCCGACTGTGGCTGGCCGCATCGCTCCTGGCGTGCGCGGGCGCATATGCGAAGCCGATCGAGGTGCCGGTCGTCTACGACAAGCTCCCGAACGGACTCAAAGTCGTCATCTCCGAGGCCCATGCGGCGCCGACGGTTACCGTCGCCGTCTACTACGGCATCGGCTTCCGCGTCGAGCCGAAAGGGCAGACCGGATTCGCTCACCTCTTCGAGCACATGATGTTTCAGGGCTCGGAGCACGTGAAGAAATTCGAGCACGCCAAGATCGTCGAGGCCAACGGCGGGAACCTCAACGGCTCGACGCGCCTCGACTACACGAACTACTTCGAAACGCTGCCGGCCGAGGGGCTGGAGACGGCATTGTGGCTGGAGTCCGACCGCATGCGCTCGCTCGACGTCAGCGCGGAGAACCTCAAGAACCAGCAGAACGTCGTCTCCGAGGAAGTGCGGGCCAATGTGCTGAACCAGCCGTACGGCCTCTTCGAATGGCTCGATCTGTGGCAGAACGCCAATCAGAACTGGCTCAACGCGCACAACTTCTACGGCGACCTGCACGACATCGAGGCGGCGAAGATCGACGACGTGCGGCAGTTCTTCAAGACCTACTACGCGCCGAACAACGCCGTCCTGACCATCGTCGGCGACGTCGATGCCGCGGCGGTGCGCAAACTCGTCGACAAATACTTCGCCTCGATTCCGCAACAGCCGGTCCCGAATCGGCCCGACGTCAGCGAGCCGCCGCAGACGAAAGAGAAGCGCGTCAACCAGACGGATAAACTCGCCAACCTGCCGGCCCTGGCGATTGGCTGGCATCTCCCCGATCAGCAATCGCCCGACTATGCGCCGGCCGTTCTGCTCAACCTAATCCTCCAGGGTGATGACAGCTCGCGCTTCTACCAGCGGCTGGTGAAGGAGAAGGAGATTTCGATCGACTGGAGCGGCGGAATCAACTTCGAGCTCGGCAACGAGTTCGACTACGACGGTCCTATGCTCCTCGTCGCCCGTACGACGTACAAGCCCGGCCATTCAGCAGATGAGATCCTTCACGAGGTCGATGCGATCGTCGCCGACATGCAGCAGCACGGTCCGACGGCGCGCGAGCTCGCCGACGCCAAGGTCCGGTTCCGCTCGAATTACTACGACGCGCTCGAGACGACCGGCGGCAAGGCCAACCTCCTGGCCTCATTCGCCCTCTTCCGCGACGACCCGCCGCAGATCAACAGAGTCCTGCCTCTATTCGACGCGGTCACCGCCGCGCAGGTCCAGTCGGTTGCGCAGAAGTTCCTGGTCACGTCCAACAGGACCTCGATCGACCGCGTCCCGGCCAAGGAGGGGAAATGATCTCTCTCCGGCACTCCGAGCCTTCCCAGCACAGACAAGAGTGTCTGTGCCACATTGACAACCGACAACGCACGCGCCAGCGTGCAGACAACGCGCGCGGAGACGCGCAGACAACGCGCGCGAAGACGCGCACGCTAACGCTGGTTGCCGCGATCCTCGCGTTCGCCGCAAGCACGTTCGCCCAGGCCACCCCTCCCCCGCCCGCGCCGCCGCGGCCGATCAACTGGCCGGCGATCAGCGAATCGAAGCTCGGCAACGGGTTGACCGTCGTGCTCGTCCCGCTTCACAACGTTCCGAAGATCACCGCCGAGTTGTCGTTGCTGGCGGGACGCGGTGCGGCGTACAAGACGCAGCCCGGCGTCGCGCAACTCGCGGCGCGCGTAGTGAACGAAGGAACCGCCACGCGGACCAGCCTTCAGATCAAGGAAGAGCTGCGCTCGATCGGCGGCGCGCTCGCGATCGCCGTCGACCACGACGCCACCACGATGACGGCATCGTCGCTGTCCGAGTTCGCGCCGAAGCTGCTCGACCTCGTCAGCGACGTGGTGCGGCATCCGGCCTATCCCCAGTCCGAGGTTGCGCTGGCCAAGACGAACTTCGCCCAGGAGATCGAAGAGCAGCGCTCCACGCCCGACTTCCTGGCGCAGGAGGAGCTCGACAAGGCGCTCTTCGGCGCCCATCCATACGGCTTCACCGTCCCCGCGCCGGCGGCGATCAAGAACGTCACCCGCGATGCGCTCAGGACCTTTGCCGCGACCTGGTACGTCCCGAACAACGCCACGCTCGTCATCGTCGGCGATTTTGACGTGCCGAAGATGCACGCCGAGGTCGAAAGGACGTTCGGATCGTGGAAGCGCGTCCCGCTTCCGCCGGCGCCGAAGGTCATCCTGCCGACGCGTGAAAAGCGGCAGATCTACGTCATCGACCGTCCAGGCTCGGTGCAATCGACGATCCTCATCGGCGCTCCGGCGCCCCCGAGGCGATCGCCCGACTACATCCCGCTCCGGACGACGAATATGATCTATGGCGGCGCGTTTTACTCGCGCCTCACGCGCAACATCCGCGAATCGAAGGGCTACACCTATTCGCCGTTCAGTTCCGCCGACCTTCGCCGCGCCGCCGGGTCCTTCACTGCCGGCGCCTCGGTGCGCAACGAGGTCACCGGACCGACGATCCTGGAGATGCTCTACGAGCTCGACCGGATGCGCGTCGAGCCGGTCACGGCGGAGGAGCTGGCCTCCGCGAAGACCTACAGCATCGGCGGCATGGAGCTGGAGCTGGAATCGCAGGCCAGCCTGGCCACCCGCATCAGCACGATCTACATCGACGAGCTGTCCCACGACTTCCTGCAGACCTTCCGCGACAAAGTGGCCGCGCTGACCCCGGCCGAAGTACAGAGCTCCGCAGCAAAGTACTTCGACACCTACCGCAGCGCCATCGTCATCGTCGGCGACTACAAGCAGATCAAGGATCAGATCGCGCCGTTCGGGGATGTGAAGGTGGTGAAGTGACCTAGGAGACTGCGCGGTAGAAACGTTCTTGCGCTACTGCTGGCGGAGCCTTGGGCAACCAGCGCAGCCGGCCGTGCCGGCTCATTGCCTCGACGGCCGCCGACGCGGTGGGCCGGTCATCGGTCCATCGTCGTTCAGAATCGTGACCGTTCCGATGCCGTTGCCGATGTCCGCGTTCGCCGGATCTGACAGCACGACGGTAAACGTCTGGTCAGGCTCCGGGATGGTGTCGCCGAATACGTGCAGCTCGATCGACCGCGCCACTTCGCCGGGCGGAAACTCCAGGACGCCCCGCGACATCTCGTAGTCCATGCCTGCTATCGCGCTTCCATCGACCGTGGTGTACGCCACCCGTACGATCTTTGACGATGGTTCCGTGAGCTGTACGAGCAGCTCGACGACCTGCGTTCCCGCGTTCCCCTCGGCGATGGCGATGCTCGATACCGAGAGCTGCGGCAGCAGGACGGTTTGTTCGACCGATGCCGAGCTCGGCTCGAAATTCGGATCACCGGAATAGGAGACGACGAGCTGATGATGGCCGGCCGGCAAGCCCGGCATGTTCACGGTGGCACCACCGCCGATGAGAGTCTCCTCGGCGAGGGTGGCTCCGTTTTCCGACACGGTCACTTTGCCGGTGGCGGTGAGAGAGGGATGGTCCGTAACCGTGACGGCGACCTTCACCAGCAGTTGCCCGGCAACGGGGGTATTCGGGAACAGATCGGCTCGCACCTCTGTGCGCGCCCTTGCCACGGTCTGCCCAAGCACGCCGCTCGCGCTGGGGGTGAAGTTCGGATCGCCACTGTATTTCGCCACGACGGAATGCACGCCCGGGGCGAGAACCGAGGTCACGAGAGTGGCGCTCCCGTTCGAAACGGGGATAGAGCCGATGGACATGCCATCGACTTCAAAGGAAACCGTGCCGGTCGCTGCCGCGACGAAACCCGCCGGCCCGACCGTTGCGGTGAACGTCACGGCATCGCCATAACGAGTCGCGGCGCTGGAGGTGCCGAGGGCCGTGGTCGTCACTCGTTGTTGCACCTGGTGGGTCACAACGGCCGACGTGCTGCCGAAGTAGAGATGGGATGGTTGGTAGACCGCGGTGATGTTGTGCGTCCCCGCCCCGAGGTCTGACGTCGTCCATGTGGCGGTACCGTTGTGCGCGGTGACGATCGCAACAGTCGCAGCGCCCTCATAGAAAATCACCAGGCCGCCCGGAGGCGTGCCCGCATCCGAAGTCACCGTCGCCGTGACCGTGACAGGATCGCCGTAGGACGTCGTCGCCGCGCTCTGGACCGCCGTCGTGGCCGTTCCCCCCACCGTCGTCAGAACGACGTCGTTGCCGTCTCCGCCGGCATAGCTGATCTTTAACAGGTAATTGCTGGGAATGATCGCCCCTTCCGGCGCTCCATGAAAGGTGCCCACGACCGGATCGGTGCCGTCGTTGTCGATGATCGTGAAGGTCTGCCCCAGAACCGGAGATCCGCTCACGACAACGCCGATCGAGCTGTTCAGAAACACGGTGCCGGTGACCTGCACCGCGCTCGAAACACCGTTCGTCGCCAGTTGCACGTCATAGTCGCCGGCGTTGATCGCGAGGGACTTGGTGTGAATGACGGCGGAGCCGCCCCCGAAATTGAGGGGCTGAAGCGAGCCGCCGTTCAGCGTCACATTGCCCAGCGTCCCCGCGCCGATGACTTCCTCGGTGTGCCCACCCGTCTGGCCACCGCCAATGATCACGTTGGCATTCGGCATCGACCCGCCCACACGAATCGACCCGTTGATCGTGCCGTTGAACGTACCGTCGCCGATGAGGGTGAGGGGAGGAGAGATCTGGACGACGTTGACCGTCCCGCTACCGTTCAGCGAGTTGATATTCGTGGGTCCGTCGATCGTCAGCGTCTGCCCATTCACGTCGATCTTGTCGGTGGCGTAGGCGCCGGTCAACCGGACCGGAGCACCGATCTTCAAGGGAACGAGGACGAGGAGAGCTCCCGCCGTGTTCACAACGTCGCCGGTAAGCGTCAGCGGATTGCCGTCGATCGTGTAGGCCGAGGCGTTGAACGTCATCGGCCCCACGGTCCCAGAAGGAAGATCATTCGTCATCCACAGGTTCGGCACGCCCGGGGGGAAGATCAGCGAGTCTCCGGACGCGGGGATACCCGCCGGCGACCAGTTTCCTGTGGCTGACCACGATCCACTGAACACACCCGTCCACGTCCTGGTGATCGCGGACGAAGGGAGGGCGATGAGGGACAGAACGATGCATGCAGCAAGAACGTATGACGAACGGCGCACGATGTGCTCCTTACGCGCACGGCTGGACTGAAGCGTCCGCGCGACTCAAAGGACTGATGGACCGCGATGGTTATAACGCTCTATTGGACTGGCGTCCACAGTTATTCGCGGTGCATTGCTCGAACCTATCGCCACCCCGTTTCGTTCGAGAGTCCGAGAGGCCGTTGGCGATTTTGTCTGGAGGAGTGCGTAGCCCTGGGAGCGCGGGCGTCTCGCCCGCGCTTACGCCGGCTTCGCCGGCGTAAGAGGCAGTTCAACTGCCTCCGGGAGCGTGTTAACTGCATCCAGGAACGTGCTAACTGCCTCCGACAGGCAGTTTAACTGCCTCCAGGAACGTGTTAACTGCCTCCGAGAGCGTATTAACTGCCTCCGACAGGCAGTTTAACTGCCTCCGGGAGCGTGTTAACTGCCTCCAGGAGCGTGTTAACTGCCTCCGACAGGCAGTTTAACTGCCTCCGGGAGCGTATTAACTGCCTCCGAGAGGCAGTTTAACTGCCTCCGGGAGCGTGTTAACTGCCTCCGAGAGGCAGTTTGACTGCCTCCGGGAGCGTATTAACTGCCTCCAGAAGCGTGTTAACTGCCTCCGACAGGTAGTTTAACTGCCTCCGGGAGCGTATTAACTGCCTCCAGGAGCGTGTTAACTGCCTCCGGGAGCGTATTAACTGCCTCCGGGAGCGTGTTAACTGCCTCCGGGAGCGTGTTAACTGCCTCCGAGAGCGTGTTAACTGCCTCCGAGAGGCAGTTTAACTGCCTCCTGTTGCCGCGTTAGCGGCAAACAAGCGCGGGCGTCTCGACACCGCGCTTGCAAGCAGCAGGATGCCGAGCATCAAACGCGGGCGAGACGCCCGCGGTCCCAGGGGTTACTTCTTCAACAACCCGTTCATGTTATCCGCAAGCCGCTTACACTCTGTCCCGGCATCGACCACCACCGCGGATGAGAGGTAACAGGGTGCCCCCCTACGCCAGAATCCCCTTCCACTTCGACGGCGACGTGTCGTAGCCCGGAAACACGCTCCTCAGCGACGGCACGGCGAGCTGTTTCGTCAGCAACTCCGAGAAGACATCGCGGAAGTCGGTGGTGATGGCCAGATCGCGATTCTCGTAGAGCTGCTGTGACGACAACCCCGGCCACTTACCGTACACCTTGCCGCCTTTGACGCCGCCGCCGAGGACCAGCATCACGTTGGCGTGGCCATGATCCGTTCCGCGGTTGCCGTTCTCGCGGACCGTACGGCCGAACTCCGACATCGTCACCAGCACCACGTCGCCCATGCGCGAGCCGAGGTCGCGCGTGAACGCGGCGATGGCATCGGAGAAATTGCGGAGATTGTTCGCCAACTGCCCCTGCGCGCCTCCTTCGCCGGCATGCGTGTCCCAGCCGCTGACGTCGGCGAAGGCCACCTCGAGGCCGACGTTCGATTTGATGAGCTGGGCGATCTGCCGGAGCGAGTTGCCGAGTGGGCCATTCGGATAGACGGCGCCATTCTCCGGCTGCAGCTTCTGCGGATCGGCGCTCTTGAGGATGCGCGCCACCTCGAACGATTCCTTGGCCGTCCCTCCCAGCGTTCCCGCCACCGCCTCGGCGTACATCGATTCGAAGCCGCCGCTGACGTTCGCGCCGCCGCGAATCCCGAACTGGCTCAGGTTCGTCATCGCCACCGCACCGGCGGAGCCCGCCAGGATGCGCGGCAGCGCCGGCGAGAGCGCCACGGCACGCAGCGGCGACACCGGCGTCCCTTTCTTCATGCCGACCGCGCGGGAGAGAAACCCATCCTCGGTCGATTTCACGCCGGGCGTTCCCGACTCCATGAAGTCCTGCGCGTCAAAGTGCGACCGCGTCGCGTCGGGAGAGCCGGCGGCATGCACGAAGGCCGCGCTGTGATCCTTGAAGTACGGCGTCAGCGAGGCCAGCGACGGATGCAGTCCGAAGAATCCGTCGAGATCGATGGCACCGCCCGCGGCGCCGGGACGCGGCACCGCGATGGTCGGCCGCGCGTCGTAGTACGCCTTCTCGCCGAACGGAACGATGACGTTCAACCCGTCCACCGCTCCGCGCTGAAAAATCGCCACCAGCGTCTTGCTCCCCTTCGTCGTCGCGGCATTGGCCATCTTCACGAACACACTGGGAAGCAGACTGCCGCCGACGAGAGCAAGGCCGGAGGATTTGAGGAAGATTCGTCTGTCGATCATGGGGTCTCCTGGGTTACTGCCTCTGAAACTCCGGCGAGCCAAGAATCAGCCCGGCCACCGTCGGCAGTTGGGTGTTGTCCCACGGATCGACGGACGGTACTTTCCGATCAACGATCCGCGATTCGACGATCCGCGATTTGATGGTGTTGCGCGTCTCCTGCGTCAGGTTGCCGCCCGTCAGCGCCAGCGCCAGCGCTTCGACGGAATGCGAGGCGTCGGCGGCCTGCCCCGCGGGGATGAGCGCCTGCATGAGCGCAACGACGTCCCCGTGCACGCCCGGCAGTTTGTTGGACGCCAGTGACAGCGCGAAATTGAGGCGATTCATCAGCGCGCCGGTATTGATCCAGACGTCGGCCTTGTCGCTGTAACCGGTCGGCGGCTGCGCGCCGTAGAGCGGCTCGCCGATCTGCTGCAACGCTCGCGCAATCGGCGCCGGATCGGTGATCTGCGCGTTCACTGCGCGCACCGCCGAGATCGTGTACTCGAACGGCGACTTGACCTTGGCGCGATACGACGCCGGATCCCAGAATTCGGGACTCTCGATCACCGCCCGGACGGTCTGGCGGAGATCGCCGTCCGTCATCAGGAACTTCTTCGCCACGCGATCGACGAGCGCCGGCGGCGGCTCATCGGCGACGAGGCGTTGGCAGAGCTTGAGCGCTATGCGATGGGCGGTGGCCGGCTGGTGCGCAAGGACGTGGATCATCCTCTCCCCTTCCTCGATCCCGCCGCCGGGGGCGAAGCGGATGCCGAGGACGATCTTGGCGCCGGCGTCGTGCATCTGCGGCCGGAAGACGAAGGCAGCGCCCTCACCGCTGCCGTCGCGCTCCCGGCTGATCGACCAGCCGGTCAGCACGCGCGCCAGCTCGGTCACGTCCTTCTGCGTGTAACCGGCATCGACGCCGAGCGTGTGGAGCTCCATGATCTCCCGCGCGTAGTTCTCATTGAGCCCCCCCTCTTTTCCCTGGAACTGTGCGCGCTGCATCATCGCGCGGCGGCCGAAGCCGAACCGTCCGCCGAATCCGCGCTGCTGCATGACAGGACGGTTCTCCGGAGCGGCCATGGAGCGGGCGTTGTCGAGATAGAACAACATCGCCGGCGATTTCGCGGTGGCCATCAGGAGATCTTCGAAGCGCCCCCAGATATGCGGCCGGATGACATCGCGCTCGTAGCTCGTCAGCAGAAACCGGTCGAGGCCCTTTCCGGAAAAGATGTTGAAGTGATTCATCCAGAAGTCGACCATCACCTCGTTGAGCTGGCGATCGGACTCCGCGGCACGCAGGATGCGCTGCGCGACGAGCTCGTTCATCACCACCTGCGGCCGCTGGTTCATAGGAATGTCGCGCATGAGCTCGCGGCGCACCTCCTCTTTCTCCAGGTCGCCGCTCTTCCCCTCGGCATTGGCCTTCTTCCGCGCCATCAGCACCGGCTCGTAGTACGTCTTCACGATCTGCGCATTCGACAGCGTCATCGTCGGCAGAGCGGCGATGCGCGCTTCGACCGCGCGATCCGGAATCCCCTCGGGATGAAGCTGCCGTTCAATCCACCGATCGACGCCATCCTTCATCACCGCATCAACCTCCCCCGGCCGCGGCCCGAACGCCAGCCGGTTGAGCGCATGAAGAGCCCGCTGCCGGTCATTGAGTTTGCTATCCGAGGTGGTGATACCGGTGAGGAGGGCGAGGGCGATGAGTCCGGCAAGGAGTTTGGGGGCGTGGTTCATGACCGTTGGACGGATGGCGGGGAGGTGCGTTTACCGGCGCGCTTGGGGTCAGGTCGAAAGTCGACAGTGCCGACGCAGGTCTGGAGAATCGTCGGCATCCCGTCTTTCGGCACTTTCGACTTTCGACCTGACCCCAAGCGCCACCCGAGCTGAATCTTCTTGACTTACACTCATGAGATGGATACCGCGCTGCAGTACGTCGCCTATGTGCGTAAGGAGGGGCGTCGGCATCTGATCGAGTTCCCTGACGCCCCCGGCTGTCAGACCTTCGCGGATCGCGAGGCACACATCTACTCGAATGCCAAGGAGGCGATCGAGGGATGGATCGAGGCCCACCTCGTGGAAGGGACGGACTTGCCGCATAGGCACCGGCCGCCGAAGGCAAATGAACGGCGCGTCCAAATCACGATTTCTCCCAAGCTGGTTCTTGCCTTGCAGTTCCGATCCATGCGAAGTGAGCGGGGCTGGAGCCAGGCCGAAATCGCGAAGCGCGTCGGTGTCTCGCAACAGCAGATCGCCAAGCTCGAAGATTCTGATGCAAATCCTACAATCGAGACGATCATGAAGGTTGCCCGTGCGTTCGACATGGACCTTCTCGTCAGTTTCAAGAAGATCGCCTGAGCTGAGCGGTGGCCGTGCGGCGGGCGGGACTCGTATCTCGAAATCACTTAACGGAGCACGGTTTTGGGACAGCCTCGTCCGCTAGGTTGATTTTCCAGATACCACCCCAGAACGGGGCCCGCGCACGTCCTCGGGCTAGCCGCGTCGGGGGTATGAAGCCCTCTCGATGCGCTCGGCCCGAAGCAAGATCTGCCGTCACACCCCGACGGATAACCGCGCCATGCCCACAACTGGAATGAGCCCACCCATTGGACTGGAACGTGTTACGATCAATTCAGTCACGAGCCCATTCGCCCGTTATCCGTCACGGTGTGGTATTCGCCATGAGGGAGGGCGGCACGGGCCTGGGCTCAATAATGAGTTGGGCCGCGGAAGCTACGTCGCGGCTTGTAGAGATATCATCGTCGTATGGCCTCTCGCAAACACACTAACACTAGTGACGCCCGTCAAAAGCCAACGTTGCCGAAAGGCGCTAAGGGGTCATCAGCAGCTGAGTTGGCTCCTATTCGATGGATCCGAATGCATCAGAAGACGCGGGAATGGACTAGACGTGTGCGCCGCTCCGAAGGACTGAAGCACGACTGGGTTGTTCGCCTCGACGACTACGAAGCCGCGGAGTACCTCGGATTGCCTATACGACGATTCCGTAAATTAGTGGAGAAAGGTGCGCTTCGGTTCTGGCCGGACACGCGACTCTTCGACGTCAATGAATTGCAGGAATACGTGCTCGCGCAAGCGGAGACACCAGAGCAGCGGCGCGAAACGGTTCTTCGCCGCGTCCGCTGGGAGGCTCATGATCTGGAGAAGTATCCCCTCAGTTTTCGCATCGCAATCATTGAAGACTTCGCGAAAGTGTGGGAGCAGCTTGCCGAACGGTTTCGAGACGACGGTCTTCCAGAAGAAGGGTCTGCGGTCCGTGCGATTATCAGGCAGGCGCGCCGGAGCCTCCGCGAGGCGTCGACCCCAAACTAGCGGTCTGTGGACCAACTAGCGCCTGCAGCGGACGCGCCCGCTTGGTTGCCGCATCGGAAGTGCAATACCATAGCGCGTCGCGGGCCAAGCCGCTGAGGCGCAGGTCCGTTGGGAATTTGAGAGATGCTCTCGTCTAAAGACACGAAGCAACGAACTGCCAGCGATCGCCGCTTTCTAAAGAGAGTAAACGCGGTTGCCGTCACAAAGGACGAAGTGCTTGAATTGGCCCGTGAGTCTGGCGACTTGCGACCGGAACATCGTGACTTTGAGGGGTTGACGATCACCGCAATCCGGCTTCACCCCGGAAATGTGGAGAAGGTGAACGCGCTCATGTATCGCTTCGAGGCGTTGGCTCGCCTGGTGGAGTCGCCAGTCATGAGAGGCTGGACCTATCCAACCACCCCAGATGGTGCAACTTGGACGAGCGAGCCCGTATTCGCGGCCACTGCCGTGCAGCCGGTCATCCTGATTGACGGGAAACCATCGTTCGAACCCGAGTCGTTTTCTCAGAAGGTTCTTGAGCTTGCAGAGGCTGTTGAAGAGTCGTGATTCAGTTCTTGCGGAGGTCTCTCAAGCACACCTGGGCAAGCGCCATCGGCCCAATGAAGGGTGAAGTTGGGGTCGTTTCTGGAAACGCAACTTAACGCGCGGCTGACGATCCGGACAGTTGATCTTCCAGATGCGACCCCAACTTAACGAGGAGGCTAATGATGGCCCTTGGCAAGTGTCCTGAGTGCGAGGGCAAAGTGTCCACTACGGCGCCTGCTTGCCCGCACTGTGGAAACACGCAATTCCTAGTTCGCACTGGCAAACTCGTCCAGGAGAAATGCGAACGGTGTCGCGGCTCCGGGACATGGTGTACGGATTTCAGCAAATACAGATGTGATCTCACTGCTGTCCAAAACAGCGCGGAAACGCCCAAAATATCTTTGTAAGTCGTTGAAAACACGCGCACCGACGCGGTCAGCTGAAACGACACCCCCTCGTCGGCTCTGATGCTGTCCAAAACACGGAGCAACCTCGACCCGAAGCGAAGGGTCGCGCTAAGTCACTTGAAAGATGAGTGTTCACGCCGGTTTCCCGGTAGTCTGCCGCGCCAGAAGGCTGTTCACGAGAGAGAGATGCTGTCCCAAACACCGTTTCGCGAAAGCTGTTTTGGACAGGTGTGATGTGATCTGTGCCATGGTACGGGGCAACGACAGGTAGCTGAACTCAAAGACCAACGGGATGGCTCTCTCCACTTCGAGCGTTAAAGGTGACCACGGCGTCGGAAGGTTCATCGACCTCGTTCGCTAGAACGGATGACAACGCGGCGCGTAACTCTTGCGGCTGCACCCGACGCGAACCGCCGCGCCGTCATGTCGAGAGCTAGCCTTCAGGGGTCGCGGAGTTGGGGTCGTATCTGGAAAATCAACTTAGCGGATGAACGTTAGGTTGATTTTCCAGATACGACCCCCAACTTCACTCGAGTCGCAACTTGCCGCATCGCGAGTGCGGTACTATTTCGCGTGCGGCTCCAGGCCGGTGAGCTTGGGTCCGTTAGCCTGTCGGAACTTCCCATGTCGCAGAATCCAAATCCGAGCGGAATCATCGGCGCATTCACCGAAGAACTCGGTGAACTCAACAAGATCCTCAGCGACCGAGGCCTGACGGACTTTGTCGCTCGTGTATTCATCCGAACGCTGTTTTCTATTTTCGACGGATACGCGTTCTACGTGAAGCAACTCGCCTTGGGAGGCGCGGCAGCCGCCGGAATCACCTTCACGCAGTCGGAACTCGAAATCCTAACAGAGCTAAGAAACGCAAAAGATCGACACGGCAACCCTGAAACACGTCCCAAAATCGTTCCCACGCGCGAGAACTTGACCATGGCGCTGAAATCCTACGCGCGTGTTCGGGGATCGGTGTCCCCACTTCCAAACAGCGCGCTCCCCGCGGAGTTCAAATGCGCTTCGGACGCCCGGAACCGCATCACGCACCCGAAACAGGTATCGGACTTCGCCATTTCTGCTTCCGAGCGCCAGGCAATCGGTGACCTCCTCATCTGGTGGCGCAGCGTCATGGAGTGGGTGAACGACGAGGAGCTTCGGTATCTCGAAGTTGTCAAACGGCGTATCGACGAATCCGCACAAGCCATGATAGAAAAGTTTCGTTCCAAGCTCTGACCGAGGGCTAACTCTGCGCGGCACCGGGCTTGGATCCGTTGGGCGGTATGACAGCGTGCTAGCCTCTGCTCCGCGCGTCACCATGAAGGATCAGCGCCACCTCTTCTGCCTCGCCCTCTTCGCGCTCAACCTGTCAGGCTGTGATCGGCCCGGCGCCTCCGCTATCCCGCTGACATCCGGCCGTGTGCCGGGCATCCTCCTGTTCAATGGAACAGGCACCTCCCCCAACGACGTCGCGGCGATCGAGACCCTCCTGGAGAAGAGCCGGATCTCATACTCCACCGCGAGCTCGGCGCAACTGGACGAGATGAGCGCGGCGCGGCTGCGTACCTATCACCTCATCATTGTCCCCGGCGGAGACTTCACTCGCATCGGGATCGGTCTCGAGAAGGAGACGGCAGTAATGCTCCGCGACGCCGTGCACTACGGTGTGAACTACCTCGGCATCTGCGCCGGAGCGTTCTTTGCCGGCCGCACGCCCTACAACGGTCTGAACCTGACCTCTGGCGTGCAGTTCGGCTTCTACTCCGCCGAGGGGCGGGGGAGCCGCAAGGCGGCAGTGCCGATCTCTGGTGCGGGAACGCCCACGCTCGACCAGTATTGGGAGGATGGTCCTCAGCTCACCGGTTGGGGTGCCGTTGTCGGCAGGTACCCCGATGGCACGCCCGCCGTGGTGCAAGGGCGATCGGGAGACGGATGCATCATCCTCTGTGGGATCCATCCCGAGGCGCCGGAGAGCTGGCGTAGCGGCATGGACTTCACCACGCCGGCGAGCGCCGACAACGCCTACGCCGTGACGCTCATCCGCTCGGCCCTGGAGCGGCGGCCGCTGCCGCACTTCTGACGTGAGTCCGGCAAGGAGTTGGGTTAATCGATGCCCAGCCCGGAAGTGAGTGTCTGGCGCTCAAGCCTGACTGATCCGTTCTATCAGTGGAGTGATCCGCGCCATCAGTCAATTGAGCGGCTCACTCACCCAACTGATCCCCTCGATCACCCAACTGATCCGAGTGTCCACCATCCCGCATTTCTCACGAGGTCAAGGGTGCCGACGATTCCAGAGAGTGTGTGAAAATGCGGGCTAAATTCGGTGAAGGACCGTCTCTCGAATGAACCCTGAAGGCAGCATCGTCGACCACTTTGCAGCGGAGGCAATTCGTCTGGGAGCGGACGGACTCGAGGTCGAATACAAAGACCGCCACGAGCAGATCTGCGTGCAAACAGTCCCTTGGCTTTGGCATCGGGAGCCTTGACGCCTCGGATCCGGCAGCCAAGGAACTTCGTGACGAACTCTGGGCGATGAGGCGGCGGAAGCGCGAGATCACCGTAGACGAAGTTCGGTACGAGTTGCGATGCAGCGTGTTCGACAGCTTCGGCGAGACCGCCTTTCGCGTGGCAATTCAAAAAGCGAGTGGGGGCGGGAAACGGTCACCCAAGTAAGGGTTGCACGAACGTAGTCAACGGGGGAAGAGCCGCGAGGCAAGACCTTCACTTCCAAAGAGCCTCATCCTGCCTCGCACGAAGCGATGCTCTCGATGAGCCTTTTCTCATCGTCCTCAGACCAGCGACCGATGAAGCGATCGAGGGCGGACCCGATCACCGAGCCGGACGAGCAGGTCTCATTCAGGCCGGCGCCCTTTTTCAGGAGCATCAGTGCGGCCTTGTTCAACGAGACGCCCTCCCGCTTGGCGATCTCCTTCAGCCGCCGTTCCAATTCCTTGTCGAACCCACGTAGCGAGAGCTTGTCCATCAGCATGTCCCCGAATGAGTCACGTTCGACTCATTGTTGATTCACCCTACGGCGCGGCAGGCGTCGGAGTCAATCCGGGCCAACTAGTACGAGTTGGTTCAACTTTGTGAGATCGATTCCAGCCCGGAACCCGCAGGCCTTCGGATGAACTCGAAACCGCGGCACGCGCCGTGTCGGGGTTGCGTCCGTCGCCAGCGCGTCGCGCAGCGCCTCGTTGACCACTTCCTTGAACGACCTGCCGCTGGTTCGGACGGTCTCCCGAAGTGCCTGCGCGACATCGTCATCGAGCGTGAGAGTCGTTCGCATCCGTACATCATGATGCGTTAGAAAATGAGCGTCAATGTGCTTGACGTTTGACCAAGCCTCACACCTTCAGGCCCGGACTGGACACTCGTCGTCGACAGAAGATTCGACGGATGCTCATGGCCGGCGAAGCCGGCTTGAGAACCTAGCCGACGGCTTCAGCCGGGGGCCTTGAGATTGGACGTTATGACGCCGCGATAGCGGCTCAAGACGGTAGCCAGGGGTGCGAGCGCTTTTTGCGAGCACCCCTGGTCTGCGTTGTCTCTTGAAAGCGTGCCGCGTTAGCGGCACTGGATGGGATCCCCGATTACTCCAGTGCCGCTGACGCGGCACCAAACCACGACATCTCTTTACCAGGGGTGCTCGCAAAAAACGCTCGCACCCCTGGCTACCGTCTTGATGCCGCTAACGCGGCAACCCCGCCGGCTGAAGCCGGGGCTACGACCTTAAGCCAGCTTCGCTGGCGCAATCCGGTCAGGCGCGGACTGGACACTCATTCTCGGAGATCACCGATTATCATAAAGAGGACGACCATGAGGAAGCTCAAACCTGTGACGCCTGGTGAGTTGCTCCGCGAAGAGTTTCTCGGCCCGATGGGCATTTCGCAGTACCGTCTTGCCAAGGAGATCGGCGTGCCCGCCCAGCGTATCGGCGAGATTGTGGCCGGCAAGCGAGCGATCACCGCCGATACGGACCTCCGCCTGTGCCGATTCCTTGGCCTGTCTAACGGTTACTGGCTGCGAGCCCAGGCGGCTTACGACACGGAAGTGGCTGAAGATCTCCTCGCCAAAGCGCTGGATCGGATCAAGCCGTGGTCGGGGACTGCGGCGTAATATTCGCCGTATCATTGGACAACCATGACGCGCGATGACCTTCTGCAACGGATCTCCATCGACCCGAACATCTGCTTCGGTAAGCCGTGCATTCGTGGAACGCGCATCTGGGTGGCGCTCATCATCAAGAATCTCGCCGCCGGTGTGCCGGAAGCGGAGATTCTGGAAGCCTATCCCTCGTTGACTTTGGATGACATCCAAGCGGCGCTCGCCTATGCGGCTGAGGCACCGGAACGGCTGGCGTCGGATCACGAGCAGATGTTGCCGGAGCTTCGCCGTCTGTGGGACGAGAGCTCAGGACACTCGGGCGGCCGCAAGTGGACGCGTGAGGAACTTCATGAGCGTCGACCTGTAGCGGACGAATCCTGACGCTACACGATCAAGAAGGAGCGAGATGGGTCGGTCGTCCTCACAAGTACTCGGCGCCAAACTGCTTGCTGACACAGCGGAGTGGCCGGAACGCTGGATGGGCGACGAAGGTGATCTTCCTCTTGGTCGAGCAGCGCTTGCAGCCATGCTTCCTTTCTTGGAGAGTCTGGTTGAGAAGGAACTCGCCAATACGACTCTCCGTCGTCACTTTGGCAATGCGTGGCTTCTGGGCGGCGAGATCATCCGAAGCACGTTCGTGAATCCTTCGGTGCGAAAGCTCAAGGGCAAGAAGCTCCTTCTCAAGTTCGTGGGAGAGGACGGTGGTCCGCTCCTCCACGGATATGCCACTGAGGATGAGCAGACGGAGTTCGATGGCACATGCCGCAAGTTACAGCGTTTTCTCAGCGGGGGCCAGCAGGCACGCAAATAGTCGAGGCAGTCGAGGTTCCTGGAGACGGTGACTGACGAACTTCATGAGTGTCGCCCTGTAGCGGACGAAACCTGACGCTACACTGCGCAGCGTGTCATCCGCTCACCCCCAGCCCCGCCTCATCGGCGCCATCGCGATGCTGGCGCTCTTGCTCGCCATCGCGCTGATCGTCGCCTCATCGGTTGGGGCGACGAATGTCTCCTGGCGCGCGGCACTGTCGGGGGATGAAACCGCGCGCGCCATCCTCATCGGAATCCGGTTGCCCCGCGCGCTGCTGGCCGCTCTGGTTGGCGCGACGCTGGCGGTGGCCGGCGTCACGTTCCAGACGCTGCTGCGAAATCCGCTGGCCGATCCGTTCATCCTCGGTGTTTCCGGCGGGGCCGCATGTGGGGCATCGATCGCCACGGCGGCGGGGCTGGCAAGGCTTCCCGGCGTCGTGCCGGGCATCGCCTTCGCCGGCGCGTGCGGCGCCACGGCGGCGGTGTTCCTGCTGGCGCGGCGACGGGAGTACACCGACCCGACCCGCCTCCTCCTCTCCGGCCTGGTGTTGAATGCTTTCTTTTCAGCAGTAATCCTCATCTCCTTCGGCGTCTCCCGGCAGAGCGATCTGACGGCGGCGCTGCGCTGGATGATGGGGACGCTCTTCGGCGCCACCTGGAGCGACGTTGTTCTGCTGACGGTGCTGCTTCTCATCGCCATGGTCACGCTGGCCACGATCGGAAACGATCTGCGCATGCTGGCGTTCGGCGAAGACGACGCCAAGTCGCGCGGCGTGCAGGTCGAGCGGGTCAAGGTCATCGGTTTCATCACCGCGTCGATCGTCACCGGCGCCGCCGTATCGGTCAGCGGCATCATCGGCTTCGTCGGACTGCTGGTGCCGCATCTCATCCGCTTGATCTGGCGGCGCGACTTCCGCTTCCTCCTGCCGCTCTGCGCGCTCGGCGGCGGCGTGCTCGTGGTCCTGGCCGACCTTCTGTCGCGCGTCGTCGTCACGTCGTCCGAACTGCCGATCGGCGCCTTCACCGCCGTCCTCGGCGTGCCGTTTTTCCTCTCGCTGCTGCGGAGGAACCGCTGATGCTGGCGCTGCGCGATGTCTCGTTCGAATACGAAGGCGCGCAGGCGGTCGATGGAATCACGGCCTCGTTCGACCGGACGCAGCTCATCGCCCTCACCGGTCCGAACGGCTCGGGGAAATCGACGCTGCTCAAGCTCGTCGCCAACGTGCTGGCGCCGCGCGCCGGGGAGATCGCTTTCGACGGCAAGCGCCTCCGCGACTGGCCGGCGAAGGAGTACGCCAAACAGGTGGCCTACCTTCCGCAGGATCCCGATCCGACCTTCTCGATGCGGGCCATCGACGTCGTCGTTTCCGGACGCGCTCCGTTCCTCGGCCGCTTCGCCTGGGAGTCAGACTCTGACTACGACGAAGCGGAGCACGCGCTCGCTCTCTGCGACGCCGCGCACCTCGGCGGACGCTATCTCGACGAGATGAGCGGCGGCGAGCGCAAGCGCGTCTTCCTGGCCCGCGTCCTGGCGGCGCGGCCGCGGCTCATCCTGCTCGACGAGCCGCTGGCGTCGCTCGACATCTCGCACGTACAGCAATTCTCGGCGCTCCTCCGCGACATCGTCGACCGCACCGGCGTCACGGTCATCTACGCCACGCACGACCTGAACTGGGCCGCCGCCTACAGCGACCGCATGCTGGTCATGCAGCGCGGCTCCCTCGCCCGCGACGCCGCGCCGTCCGAGGTCATGCAGCCGGAAGTGGTGCGGGAGCTGTTCGGGTTTGATGCCGAGGCGGTGGCGATGGGCGGGCGGAGTTGGCTGGTGCCGAAGGTGGAGAAAAGTCCATCCTGATGGCGAGCGCAAGCGAGCCTGGAAGTCCATCCTGACGGCGAGCGTAGCGAGCCTGTCAGGATCTCCGGTGAGACCGCGCGGCAGTCGGTTCCAGCAGAGTTAGAAGTCTCCCCATCCTGACGGCGAGCGCAGCGAGCCTGTCAGGATCTCCGGTGAGACCGCGCGGCAGTCGGTTCCAGCAAAGCCCTCGCGATTCCACCGGAGATCCTGACAGGCTCGCTACGCTCGCCGTCAGGATGGGACTTTTCTACTTCTCAAACTCCCACGCCAGCTTCTTCAACGTCCGGTCCGCGCGCTCGATGAGTTGCACGATGTCTTTCTTCGCATGCGCCGCGGAGAAGAACGCGGCCTCTAGCTGGGACGGCGGCAGGTAAACACCCTCGGCCAGCATCAGGTGGAAGAAGCGGGCGAACTTGTCGCGGTTCGATCGGTTCGCGCTCTCGTAGTCGGTGACCGGGCCCTCGGTGAAGAAAATCGTCCACATCGAGCCGGCGCGATTGATCGTCAGCGGCACGCCGTGCTTTTCGGCCGCCTTGAGAACGCCGGTCTCGAATTCGCCGGAGCGCTCCTCGAGGTCGGCATAGATCGACGAGTTCTTCAACACGCCGAGCGTCGCCTTCCCCGCGGCAACGGCCACAGGATTGCCCGACAGCGTTCCGGCCTGGTACATCGGACCCAGCGGCGAGACGAGTTGCATCAGCTCGCGCCGTCCGCCGTACGCGCCGATCGGCATGCCGCCACCGATGATCTTGCCAAGCGTGGTGATGTCCGGCTTCACGCCGTACACCGACTGCGCGCCGCCGTAGGCCACGCGGAAGCCGGTCATCACCTCGTCGAGGATGAGCAGCGCGCCGCGCTCGGTACAGAGATCGCGCAGCCCTTTCAGAAAGCCGTCCGCCGGCGGGACGCATCCCATGTTCCCGGCCACCGGCTCGACGATGATCGCCGCCACCTCATCATCCATTGCCTTGCGTACCGCCTCGAGGTCGTTGTAGGCGACGCTGATCGTCAGCTCGGTCACCTCTTTCGGCACACCGGCGGAGTCGGGAACGTTGAACGTCGCGCCGCCGCTCCCCGCCTTCACCAGCAACGAGTCGACGTGCCCGTGGTAGCCGCCGTCGAACTTGATGATCTTTTTCCGCCCGGTGGCCGCGCGCGCCAGCCGGAGGGCGCTCATGGTGGCCTCGGTGCCGGAGTTGACCAGGCGAACCATCTCGATCGACGGAACGGCCTGCACGATCATCTCGGCCAGCTCGATCTCGCCGAGCGTCGGCGCGCCGAAGGAGAAGCCGCGCGTGGCCGCCTTCTTCACCGCCTCGACGACGTAACGATGACCGTGCCCGAGGATCATCGGCCCCCAGGAGCCGACGCAGTCGATGTACTGCACGTTGTCGGCGTCGAAGATGCGCGAGCCGAGCGCCTGTTCGATGAACAGCGGTGTGCCGCCGACGCCTCGGAAGGCGCGCACCGGCGAGTTGACGCCGCCGGGGATGATCTCCTGCGCACGTTGGAAGAGAGTTTCGGAGTTTTTGCCCATGTAGGGGGCGGATTATATTAGTACGCGTTCTCGTGCTTCAGCCCGTGAATCACGGTCATGAAGAGGATCTTCAGATCGAGCAGCAGCGACCAGTTCTCGATGTAGTAGAGGTCGTGCTCGATGCGGATGCGGATCGAGGTATTGCCGCGCCAGCCGTGGACCTGCGCCCATCCGGTCATGCCGGCCCGGACCTTGTGCCGGAGCATGTAGTGCGGGAACTCGGCACGGAACTGTTCGACGAACTGCGGGCGCTCGGGGCGGGGGCCGACGACGCTCATATCGCCGAGGAGCACGTTGAACAGCTGCGGCAACTCGTCGAGCGACGTCTTCCGGATGAAGGCCCCCACGCGCGTCCGGCGCGGGTCATCCTTCTCGGCCCACTTGGCGCCGGTGTCCTTCTCCGCGCCGACGCGCATCGAGCGGAACTTGAAGATGTCGAACGGCTTGCCGTCGAGCCCCATCCGCTCCTGGCGATAGAACACCGGACCGCGGTCGCCGAGCTTGATGGCGATGGCAACGATCAGCATCACAGGCGAGAAGACGATCAGCGCGATCGTGGCCACGACGAGATCGAACCCCCGCTTCAGGAAGCGGCTCCACCCTTCCAGCGGCGTCTCGGAGAGGTTGATGGTCGGCAGACCGTCGAGGTCCTCCACCCGGGAGCGCAGCACCATGAACTGCAGGAGGTCGGGGACGACATGGATGGCCACGACGCTGCGCACCAGGCGGTCGAGGAGAACCATCATCGCTTCCGACGAGGCATGCGGAAGCGCCACGAAGACGTGGTCGATCTTCTGTTCGTCGATCACGCGCTCGGCGTCATCGATGGTGCCGAGGCATTCCAGCGCATCGAGCTTCGACTCCTCGCCGTTGCGGAGATAGCCGACCACGCGGAAGCCGAGCTCGCGATGTCCGTTCACACGGTCCACGACCGCGCTGGCCAGCTCACCGCTGCCGGCGATGAGCACGCGGTCGAGCCGCTTCCCTTCCCGATGTCCCCGCTCCACGATCGCCCGCACCATGGCCCGGCCGAGGATCACGAAGATGATCGCGCAGACGAGGAAGATCAGCAGCGTCGCCCGCGAGTAGAGAATGTCCGGGCGCCCGGGCCGCACCCAGAGCAGCACGCCGGAGAAGACCACCGTGGCCACGATCGAGCCGATGGCCACCGACAGCCACTCCTCCGCTCTCGACCGCGTCGGACGGATGCGATACAGCCCCTGCACGGCGAAAGCGAGCGGGAAGACGATGGTCACGATCGGCAGAAGCTGGAGATAGGTCTCGACCTCCTGCTGCCCCTTCGTGACCGGAATGACTTTCACGCTGAAGCGGAGAAACCAGGCGCAGAGCATCGCCAGATTCGATGCCACGGCATCGTTGATCAGGTAGATGGAGGACAGCGTCCGATGTCGTTTCTCGATCACGCGATGACCTTTAGCATCTCGTTTTGCAGCTCGGCCAGCATCTCCCGTTGAAACCGCGCACGCGAGAACGTCGCCGCGTGGGCACGGATGGCCGCGCGATCCCACGCGCGGCGCTCCGTCTCGTCGAGAGCCTGGCGAAGCGAGTGTACCGCCGCCGTCCCGAAGAAAATTCCGGTCATTCCCTCAACGACCGAATCGCGCACGCCGCCGGTGCCGAGGGCCACGACCGGCGTCCCGAGCGACATCGCCTCCAGCGGCGTGATGCCGAAGTCTTCGACGCCGGGAAGGATCAGGCTCTGTGCGCGGCCGAGGTGATCGATGATCACGTCTCTCGATACGTGCCCGAGGAACCGAACGTTGGGGCCGCTGCGCTTACGAAGAGTGGCCAGCAGCGGCCCCCCGCCGATGACGATGAGCCGCCGTTTGCTGTCGTTCACGGCGTCGACGGCCAGCTCGACATGCTTGTAGGGCACCAGCGCCGAGACGACGAGGTGAAAATCGTCGCGGCCATCGGGCAGCGGCGCGGCCAGAAAGACATCGTCGGCAAATGGATGGACCACGGACGCGTCCCGGCCGTAGTAGCCGCGAATGCGCTCGCGCACGAAGTTCGAGTTGGCGACGAAGCGGGTCACCCCTTTTGATGTGGCCACGTCCCATCGCCGAAGCCGGGCCGCCAGCGGACGCGCCAGAGCGCGCTTCAAGCCGCGCGGGAAGTAGTCGTCGAAGCGGTCCCATATGTAGCGCATCGGCGTGTGGCAGTAGCAGAGGTGCGGTTTGCCGCGGCTGTCGACTCCTTTGGCCACGGCGTGGCTGGAGCTGATGACCAGATCGAATCCGCGGAGGTCCCACTGCTTCACGGCGCGCGGGAAGAGCGGCAGCAGCGTGCGGTAGTTGGAGACCCGCGTCGCCAGCGGCTGCAACGCCGAGGTGTGAATCGTGTGCGACTCGATGGCGGGCGAAATGCTGCCGGGAAAATGGAAGAGCGTGAAGAGCTCCGCGCCCGGCACGAGATCGAGGATGGCTTCGAGCACGTGCTCCCCGCCGCGCATTCCGGTCAGCCAGTCGTGGATGACGGCCACGCGGCCGAAGGAGGGACGTTCCTTCATCGCGGCTCGTTCTTCTTCCGCTTCGGCGCCGGCGTCGACGCCAGCGGGTAGTCGCCTTCCGCGGCGCAGCGGTCGCACAGGTGATCGTTCCGAAAGTACTCCTCCGATTCGACCTCGCGCAGACAGCGGACGCAGACATGCTTTCCCGTTCGTTCGTTCACGTTGCGCCTCGGAAAATCGTCGAGCATCGGTACGGTTGTTGTAGCACGGAATACGATTCTGTTTTCGAGGGCAGGAGGAGTTCCATGATCCGAGTTCGCAAAGCCGAGGAGCGAGGGCATTTCAACCACGGGTGGCTCAACACCTACCACACCTTCTCATTCGCCGATTACCACGACCCCGACTTCATGGGCTTCCGCTCGCTGCGCGTGATCAACGAAGACTACGTGACGGCCGGGCAGGGCTTCGGCACGCATGGCCATCGCGACATGGAGATCGTTACGTATGTGCTCGAAGGAGCGTTGAGTCACGCAGATTCGATGGGCACCGGTTCTGTGATCCGACCCGGCGAAGTGCAGCGCATGAGCGCCGGCACCGGCGTGATGCACAGCGAGAAGAACGCCTCGGACGAGCCGGTGCACCTTCTCCAGATCTGGATTCTGCCGGAGCGCCACGGGATTCGGCCAGAGTATGAACAGAAGGAGTTTCCCGCCTCCGAGCGCGACGGAACGCTTCGTCTGGTGGCATCGCACGACGGCCGCGACGGCTCGCTGACGATTCACCAGGACGTCGATCTCTACACCACCACGCTGCGCGACGGCGCGAGCGTCGCCTTCGACTTCCGTCCGAACCGTTACGGATGGCTGCAGGTGACGCGCGGCTCCGTTTCGCTCAACGGACAGCCGCTCCGCGCCGGCGATGGTGCGGCGATCGAGAAGGAGACGAAGGTAACGATCGCGGGGGATGGGGAGGCGTTGTTGTTTGACTTGAATTAGATACAACCCTGGGACCGCGTGCGTCCCGCACGCGCTTCTTGCAGCATCCTGCCCGACAGCGAGGGCGAGACACCCGCGCTCTGGGATTTGGACGCTACGACGCCGCGATAGCGGCTCAAGAAGGTAGCCAGGGGTGCGAGCGTTTTTTGCGAGCACCCCTGGCTACTGAGCTCCACCAAGACCGTGCCGCGTCAGCGGCACTGGATGGAGTTGTCGATTGCTCCAGTGCCGCTGACGCGGCACGAAATCGACAATTATCCGCTTCCAGGGGTGCTCGCAAAAAACGCTCGCACCCCTGGCTACCGTCTTGTTGCCGCTAACGCGGCAAAAAAAGCGCGGGCGAGACGCCCGCGGTCCCAGGGGTATCCTCCCTCCTCCATGGTCGTCCTCTTCCGTTTCCTCTTCGCGATCTTCAAGAGCCGGTTCCGGCGGCCGCTCGGGATTCTCGACGACTGCGTCATCGCCATGCGCGTCTGGCCGAACGATCTCGACCTCAACATGCACATGAACAGCGGGCGCTACCTCAGCATGATGGACATCGGCCGCGTCGAGATCCTGGCCCGCTCGCGGATGCTGCGGCCGGTCCTGAAGCGTGGATGGCGGCCGATGGTCGGGGCGACATTCATCCGCTACCGCAAGTCGCTCCTCCCTTTCGAGCGCTTCACCGTCCGCTCGCGCATCGTCTGCTGGGACGAGAAGTGGCTCTACTTCGAGCACATCATCGAGCGGCGTGGCGAGGTGGCGGCGCAGGCCTACGTGCGGGGACTGCTTCGTGGGAAAGCAGGGAACGTCAAGCCACGCGAGATGCTCGAGCTGGCCGGAAAGCCGGAGATGGAATCGCCGGTGATGCCGGAAGCCGTTGCCGCATGGCGTGACATCATCGAGCGCGGATGAAGAAGCAGGACAAAGCAACCCGGATCGGCGAAATCCTCGACGACCTCTACCCCGCCCCTCCCATCCCCCTCGAGCACGCCGACCCCTTCACCCTTCTCGTGGCCGTCGTGCTCTCGGCGCAGACGACCGACGTGCAGGTCAACAAGGTCACGCCGGCTCTGTTCAAACGCGCCTCGGCGCCGGCGACGCTCGCGGCGCTCAGCGAGGGGGAGATCCTGGCATTCATCCGGAGCTGCGGCCTCGCTCCCGGGAAAGCGCGCAATATCCGCAAGCTGGCGCAGACGATCGTCGATGAGCACGGCGGGAAAGTCCCGAAAGACATCGAGGCTCTCGAGAAACTCCCCGGCGTCGGCCACAAGACCGCCAGCGTGGTCATGTCGCAGGCGTTCGGCGAGCCGGCCTTTGCGGTCGACACTCACATTCACCGCCTCGCCGAGCGTTGGGGACTGTCGTCAGGGAAGAACGTCGAGCAGACCGAGCGCGATCTGAAGAAGCTCTTCCCTCGCGAAGAGTGGGCGAAGCGCCACCTGCAGATCATCTACTTCGGCCGCGAGTACTGCCCGGCCCGCAATCACGATTTCGAGGGTTGTCCGATCTGCTCATGGGCGGCGAGCAAGCGCATGCGTAGCGCACAGCGTAAATAAACTCCCCGGCACTTCGTGTTCTTCAGCCAACCCCGAATGCGCAAGCTCCTCCTCATCCTCCTGTTCGCCGCCTCGGCAAGGGCCGCCGTCCACGCCGACGACGCTACCCAGTTCGAAGTCCGGCATGCGCCTGCCTGGATCGACACCCTCACCGCCGACACACGTACCGCAAACCGCAGCGCCCGCTCGGGCATCGACGGACTGCTCGAAGATCATCAGGTTCACGTCACCGGCACGAATGTCGACGAGTATTTCCGGCGGGTGCATCGCGTGGTGACCTCGGCCGGCGTGCAGAACGCCTCCCAGTTGAGCATCGACTTCGATCCCTCCTATCAGCGGCTGGTCCTCCACGACGTGGCCATCATCCGCGACGGAAAACGGATCGAGGAGATGGCGCGCGACGACGTGCGCATCATCGAGAAGGAATCCGAGTCCAAGGACAGCATCTTCGACGGACAGCTCACGGCGCTGTTGTTTCTCAAGGACGTCCGGCCCGGCGATGTGATCGACTACTCCTGGACCCTGGCAGGCTCGAACCCGCTCCTCGGCGGCCGCTACGCGGACGAATTCGATTTCAGCGCGCACGTGCCGACACGCCTGATGCGCCACCGCATGCTCTGGCCCGCCAATCGCCCGATCCACCTCAGCAAGCCGGCGAAGATCGAACATCGCGGCGCGGACGATGTGTACACGTGGGAGAGGCGCGACGTCGGATCGACCGACGCGGAAGACTCCACCCCCGACTGGTACGAGCCGTGGGAGACCGTGCAGGTGACCGAGTACGCGTCGTGGAACGAAGTGGCGAAGTGGGCCGATGCACTCTTCCGTCTCGACGACACGTCGCATGCCGCGGTCGTCAGGCTGGCGAACGAAATCAGGGAGTCGAATCAGGGCCGCGACGCGCAGCTCGTGGCCGCGATCCGGTTCGTGCAGGACGACATCCGCTACCTCGGCATCGAGATGGGCCGCGGCTCGCACGAGCCCCGGCAACCGGCCGTGGTCCTGACCCAGCGCTACGGTGATTGCAAAGACAAGGCACTCCTTCTGGCCGCCCTCCTCCGCGAGCTCGGCATCGAGGCCTACCCGGCGCTGGTCAATACCAAGCTGCGGGCGCACCTCGACGGCTACCTGCCGTCGCCCTTCCTGTTTGACCACGTGATCACGCAGGTACTCGACGGCGGCAGGACTTACTGGATCGACGGCACACTCTCCGATCAGGGGGGAACGCTGGCCACGATCGAGACGCCGAGCGACGAGCGCACGTTGATCGTACGCCCGGAGACGAAGGCGCTGGCGCCGATCGTCGTCCACAATCGCGGCAAGGTCCTCGTCGAGGAAGTCATCCGCACCGACAGCCAGCGGATGACCCTCGAGGTCACCTCGACCTACTCCGGGCACGACGCGGATGACATCCGTTCCCGAATGGCCAGTGAGTCGCTGGCGGACGTGGCCAAGTCTCATCTCAATCGCTACGCGGCCGACCATCCGCGCATCGAAGCGCTCGGCCAGCCGTCGATCGCCGACGACCGCCTGGGCAATGTCCTCGTCCTCCGCGAGCGCTACACCATCCACGACCTCTGGAAGAACGGCTCCTGGACCTATTACCCGCGTGCGGTCGAGCAGCAGCTGACGCATCCGGAGACGCTGGTCCGCTCCATGCCGCTGGCGATCGACTATCCGCTCGACGTGACCGAGCGGCTCATCATCCGAGGGGACGCCAAGGCTCGTGTCGACGAGAACGACAACATCCTCGACGGGCCGGCGCTCCACTACGAGCAGCACATCGCGCATGGACGCGATCTGGTCATCACCACGATGCTCCGGGCCACGAAGGATGCCGTATCGGTGGCGGCCGTGCCGGACCATCTGGCCTCCCTCAACGAGATGCGCGACGGCCTCGATGTCACGGTCGAGCCGGCGCACAGCACCGTTGCTCCCGTGGCCGCCGGAACGGCGGCCGTGGTGCTCATGGCCGGTCTTGCCACCACGATCGCCTTCCGCCGGAAAAGGCCGTGGAAATAGGCGTCCCCCTGGCAATGTTGGTCCGATCCTGGCGTGATTAGTCTGTACGCGAGCCGTTGAGTGACGTTGGTCGCCTTTACGGATCTCCAGGCAGCCTCACGAAATATCGGTAACAAATCAAAGGAGATTCTCAAGAATGCGTAGCACCGGAACAGTCAAGTGGTTCAACGATGCGAAGGGCTTCGGCTTCATCACCACCGAGGGCGGCGAGGACGTGTTCGTTCACTTTTCGGCCATTCAGTCGAAAGGTTTCCGCTCACTGGCCGAAGGCTCCCAGGTCGAGTTTGACCTCGTGCAGGGTCCGAAAGGACTCCAGGCGGCGAACGTCACGATTCCCCAGTAAACCTACAGACAGAGGCGTGAACGAAAGGGCGGCGCGAGCCGCCCTTTTCGTTCATCACGGCACCCTCCGCTCCCCAGGCCGCATCGGTTTCCCGACATCATCGAAATCGCGCATGAAGACAAACAGCCCGTAGTTGGGCTGATTGCGGTCGAAGCCGGCGACGAGTTGGTCGTTGTAGCGGTCGATGAAAAAGTCGAACGGGTCGCTGGGATCGGTATCGGCGACCTGCATGTCGGCATCCACCATCAGCAGCTTTCCCATCCGCAGCGTGCCGCCGCGGAAGAACATCGTGTTCTTCTCCTTTGGATGCGGGAGCGTCAGCTCGGGCAGATGACGGCCGGCATCGAAGATCTGCACCAGCTCGTCGCCTTCGACGCGGACGTCGACGAGACGCAGCTCGATCTGCGGCGGCGGCAGGGCTCGCTGTGGATCGATGAGCAGGTCGTTCCCCTGCGCCGAGATGCCCCGCCCCGTAGGCATCGTCAACATTTTCTCCAGCGTCATCCCGACCACCCTCATCAGGCCGATGCCGTTGATGCCGTAGGTCTCGATCTTCGTCGGATGGATCCGGATCTTCCCATTTGAGGCCGACACATCCGCCCACATCGTGAACCGGATGTTGACGAGCTTGTGGATCACTCCGCTCTGCTTGAGCTGCCTGCCCGCCATTTCGATATGGAGATTGCGCAGCGGCGGGTTCGGGTAGCCGAAGATGTAGCGGTTCATCAGCACGTCGAGGCTGGCGCTGCGCATGCCGATCTTCGCCGTGTCGATCTTCATCACGAACGACGTCTTGTTGTCGAGATTCAGCGGCGCCCCCGGCGTCTTTGACACCATCTCGCCGCGCATGGAGTGAATATCGAGATAGGCATCCCGATCGATGTGAAACCAGACGTTGCGCATCAGCGCCTGCGTCGGCGCTTTCGCCGCCGCCTCGGTAGGTGTCGGGATCGGCTGGGTACCGATCGGCGGGATGTCGATCTTCGGCGGCCCGCTCACCAGCGTCAGCGGCTCGTTCCTAGAGCAATAAGCCGGCAGGAGCAGGAGGGAGAGCAGAATCGTCGTGATCGACGTGAAGATGGCAACAGGTTTCCACGGCATTCGCATACGAATGGATGAGCTGTTCACGAAAGGTGCCGTGTACAAACCGGAGCGCTGGCGTCTCGCCGGCTGGCTCAGCGGCGTCTCGCCGCTGAGGAGGTTACGAGCAACTGTATGGAGTCTTGCCAGACCGGCGGCGAGACGCCGCCGGGCCAGCCGGCGAGACGCCAGCGCTCCGGTGCGACGATCGCTTCCGCAACAAGCACCCCCCTACGCCGTATGATCCCCCACACATGGACTACGGCATCGAGGTCAACGGCCTCACGAAAAACTACGATTCCTTCGTTGCGGTGAAGGACTTCTCCTTCGCCGTGAAGCGCGGCGAGGTTCTCGGACTGGTTGGGCCCAACGGTGCGGGGAAGACCACCACGCTGCGCGCGCTGGCCGGAATCCATCCGCCTACGGACGGCACCATCCGCATCTGCGGCTTCGACCTTCGCAACGATGCCGTCGACGCCAAGCGGCACCTGGCCTTCATGCCGGATGAGCCGCGTCTCTTCGATTACCTCACCGTCGAAGAGCATCTGCAGTTCGTGGCCCGGCTCTACCAGGTCACCGGCGTAAAGGAGAAGATAGGGCCGCTCCTCCACGAATTCGAGCTGGCCGACAAGCGCAAAGCGCTCCCCTCCGAGCTGTCGCGCGGCATGAAGCAGAAGCTGATGATCGCCTGCGGCTTCATTCACGATCCCGACGTCCTGATCTTCGACGAGCCTTTGACCGGCCTCGATCCCCTCGGCATCCGCCGGATGAAAGAGTCGATCGTCCGCCGCTCCCAGGCCGGCGCCTCAGTCGTCCTCAGCTCGCATCTGCTGCATCTCGTCGAAGAGCTCTGCGACACGGTGGCGGTCATCCAGCACGGCACCCGCATCGCCTACGACACGATCGACAACTTGAAGTGGAAGATCACCAGCGGCCGCAACGACCTCTCGCTCGAGGATGCCTTCCTGAAGATCACCGCCGAGGAGACGCCGTCGGCGTGATCGGAACCTTTTTCACTGTTGCCTTCCTGACGCTGAAGAACAGGATCGTGCAGGGCCTCCGGCGTCTGCGCCAGCCGCGTTACCTCATCGGAGCGATCGCCGGCGGCATCTACTTCTGGTTCATGATCTTCCGGCGCGCGGCGGGGGCCGGCAACGGCAAGCTGCTGATACTGAAATCGATGTCGATCACGCCGCTGGTAGTCGACTTCGCCAGTATCGTTCTCCTCCTGTTGATGATCCTGGCGTGGGCACTGCCGGCCGACTCCGGCGGACTCGACTTTAGCGAGACGGAGATCGCCTTCCTCTTTCCCGCACCGCTGCGGCGGCGCGACATCCTGCTCTACAAGATTCTCCGTGCGCAGCCGCAGGCGATGTTCAGTGCGCTGATCATGACGGTCCTCGGCTGGTGGCGGAACGGGCTCTTCGTCGGGATGTGGGCTGTCATCTCCGTCCTCTCGATCTATTTCATGCTGGTCTCCCTCGGCCGCGCCAGGCTGCGGCTCATGCACGTCGGCTTCGTGGCCCGCCTGTTCGGCGTCGCAGCGATCGTGGCCGGTCTCTACTGGCTGGCCGTGTCCGAGCTCCGAACGGTTGATTTCTCCCACATCAATCGCTTCAAGGACCTCCAGGCCCCCGCTGTCTTCAAGGCGCTGAACGCGCCGTTTCAGAAGCCGCTGATCCGGGCGCTTCTCTTCATCCCCCGCCTGTTTGCCTCGGCAGCGTTGCCCTCTTCTCTGTCGACGCTGGCCGTCTCCGTGCTCGCCGTCGCCGCCCTCGGCGTGGCCTTCTTCTTCATCGCCGCCGCGCTCAACGTCTCCTTCGAAGAGGCATCCCTGTCCATCTCGCAGAAACGGGCCACGCGCAAGGACCGGGTGCGCGGCCAGCGCGCCGGCTCGCTCGTGATGTTCCGGCATGCACCGGCGCCGTTCCGCCTGCAGGAGACCGGACCGGTCGAAGTGGCCATCGTCTGGAAGAATCTGATCGCCCTCGTGCGCAACTCCATCGCCTGGGTAGCGGTCTTCGCCCTGACTATTGCCTTCCTGCTCGGCATGGCGCTCTGGTCGCACACCTCGGGCGGATACGAGACGATCGGAACGGGGTTGCTCATCATGGCATGCATGTTCCCGCTCATTGCGCCGAACGTCTTCGCCAACGATCTCCGCCTGGACATGCCGCGGCTGGAAGTGCTGAAGAGCTACCCGATCGCGGGCGATCGTCTGATCGCCGCGGAGATCGCCGCGCCGCTGGCGGTGATCTCGATTCTGGAGATGCTGTTCGCCACCTCGGCCGCGGTGCTGATCGGCATGTCCGGCACGACCAAGCCATTCTTCAGCTTCGTGGCCACACCACAGTTCATCGTGGCCGTGCTCATCCTCACGCTGCCGGTAATCGCGGTTCAGCTCCTGATCCGCAACGCCGTCCCCGTTCTCTTTCCGGCGTGGGCAGGGCGCGGCAAAGACGAGCCGCGCGGATTCGTGATGACCGGTCAGCGGCTGGTGGTTCTGGCCGGCAATCTGCTCGTCCTCGCTATCGCCCTCGTTCCCGCGGCCGTCGTCTTTCTGCCGTCGCTCTGGATCGCCTACAAGTTCTTCGCCGGCAATCCCGCCTTCGTGGCCGTGGCCACGATGCCGGCGGTCGGCGTCCTCCTGGCCGAGGTCTGGATGGGGGTGAGAGCGCTCGGCGCGCAATTCGAGACCATCGACATCTCCAACGAGAGCGACGTGTCCGCCCCGTAGGCCGGCACGGCCGGCTGCGCTGGTTGCCCAAGGCTCGGCCACCATCTTCGCTCTATCGTTCTGCCGCGCAGACTCCCAGTTATTAGGAAATACCGCGGCCAGCACCGCGCCTTCTCGTATGGAGTGAAGTCACCCCTCTCCCTCCTGCTCGGGCTGCTCCTGGTCTCTTCCGCTCAGGCGTCGCCATCGAGCGACGCGGTCCAGAAGAACATCGTCGACTATTACTCCGCCGCCGGTGCCGACCGCGCCTCGCCACGGATGCAGGCGGCCCTCGACGCGCTCGCCTCGCAGACGCGCGACGCCACAGCGCCCGGCCTACTGCTCGCGAACGGCAGCTTCAGCGATATCAACTACAACGACGTCCCCGAAGGCGGCTGGTCGCCGTGGGCCCACACGCAGCGGCTCTTCACGATGGCCAGGGCTTATCGCACGCCGGGCCAGCCGTTCTACGGCGATCCGCAGTTGCGCGGCCAGATCGAGTCCGCGCTGGCCTACGTACCGTCCTACTACGGCGTCAGGACCATTCCGAACGGCAACTGGTGGTTCTGGACGCTCGGCGTGCCGCTCGACCTCGGCCCGACCCTCCTGCTGATGAAAGGCGACATCAGCGACAAGGTGATGAACGACTGCCTGACGACACTCTCCTGGCACATCGGCGGGAACGCCTACTCCAAGGGTCTTGTCGGTCCGGCGCCGACGGGTGAGAACCTTGTCTGGTCATCGTTCACGCACCTTTGCCTCGGCGTGCTGAAGGACGACGCGGCGATGCTCGGGAGCGTCCGCGATGCCATGGCCGGCGTCTGCGCGACCACCACCGGCGACGGCATTCAGGCCGACAATTCCTTTCACCAGCACGGCGCGCAGCTCTACACAGGCGGCTACGGTGCCTCGTTCGCGAATGACGTCTCGAAATATGCGCTTCTGACGCGAGGCACCGACTACGCCCTTCCCCCCGCGGCGCTCGACGCCTTCGCCAATTACATCGCCGACGGCGTGGCCTGGTCGCTCCAGGGCAACTACTTCGACGTCTCCGCCATCGGCCGCGAAGTGGCCCGGCCGACCACTACCGGCTACAACGGCATCGCCTCGCTGTTGCAGTCGTCACAGTTCCCGTCGTCGCGTCTGACCGACATCCGCACGGCCTCCGCGCAAATGCTCCGCTCGTGGCAATGGAGTCTGCCGCCCGAGGTGGCAGCGCTGGCCGCGATCTCGGAGAACGCGGCGGTCACCGGTGCCTGGCCGTCCGGACATCAGCACTACTGGCTCTCCGACTACACCGTCCACCGCCGTCCGGGCTGGTTCGCCTCGGTGAAGATGTTCTCATCGCGCACGAAATCCGGCGAGAACACGAATGGCGAGAACGCCCTCGGCTCGCGGCAATCCGACGGCCGCTTCTACCTCGTCATCGACGGCAGCGAATACTTCGGCCGCGAGATCTGGCCCGCCTACGACTGGACGCGACTTCCCGGCATCACTGTCGAGCAGAAGGCCGACACCGCCAACAACCTCTACGGCACCGGCACGCGCAGCTTCGCCGGCGGCGCGAGCGACGGCCGCAACGGCGTCTCGGCGATGGACCTGCAGCCGGTCGGATCGGCGTTGACGGCGAAGAAATCGTGGTTCTTCTTCGACGACACCATCGTCTTCCTGACCAACAGCATCACGCTGCCGGGGCAGAATCGCGTCGAGACAGTCGTGCAGCAGTGGCCGCTCGCCAATGCGGCGTCGCCGACGCTCCGAGGCGCGAACTGGCTGTGGTGCGAGAACGTCGGCTACTACGTCTATCCGCAGAGTGCCGCGCTCAACGTCACGCACCAGGAGCGCAGCGGGACATGGCAGTCCTCGGCGCAAGCGACGACGCAACATCGAAGAGCGCCACATTCCTGACGATGTGGCTCGATCATGGCGTCGCGCCGGTCAACGCGGATGCCGCGTACGCGATCGTGCCGGACATCGCCGCGCCGGCGATGAACAGCTTCGTCGCACCGGCGATCGTCGCGAACGACGCACACGCCTCCGCCGTGCGCAGCGGCTCGGCACTCGGCATCGTCTTCTGGGCCGCTGGCTCCGTCGCCGGTTATCAATCGACGCTGCCGTGCATCGTCTACACGGTCACGAACGGCCGGACCATCGACGTCTATGCCGCCGATCCGACAAACGGCAACGGGACCTACCAGCTCACGGTGCCGTCGCTCGTCGCCGGCGTTCGCGCCACGACCGTCACGCTGCCGCGCAACGGCGGCAGGACCGTGCACGTCACGATTGCGCCGCCGGTTCTGAAGCGTCGTGCCACGCGATGAGCGACGTCAGGACGACGTAGGTCAACGCCGGCGTCAGATGCGTCACCAGCCGTTCCCACGACCACGTCACGTGCCAGGCCAGATCGAATGGTGTGGCCAGGTACGCGCCGATGTAGCAGGCGAACTGTACGACGAGCGTGACCATGAGGAAGCGCTCGCGCGTGGCCAGCGTGCGCGAGACGATCACGATGCCGATCGCCAGCGCGATCCAGAGCAGCGGCTTCCCCAGCGATACCGAGGCGATCGCGGCGATGAGCTGCATCGGATTGCGTAGATGGTCGACGACGCGCGCGATCACACCGCCTGCAGCGATATCCGTCGAAAGCGAGTGCAGCGAACGGGCGATGAGCCACGGCAGCGGGATGGCCACGGCCGGCCAGAGCCGGATGACGTCGCGGGCGCGGCGCGCGCAGACCAGGCCGAGGGCAGCGGCCACGATCAGGGCCAGACCTTCGTTCTTCGTCGATGCCGCCAGCCCGAGCAGAATCGCCCCGAGGGCCATGTTGCCGCGCCGGATCAGCAACAGAGCCGACGTTGCGAACGCGACGAACGGCCCCTCCGCCAACCCGATCCACGGCGTCGCCGCGAACGGCACGAGGGCGGCGGTGATGAAGGCCGCGGCGAGGCGTGACCTCGTCTCCTCCAGCGCCGCGCCATGAATGACCAGCAACAACGCCGTCGCGAAGGCGACATGGACGACGCCGAGGTGTGCATCGCTCCAACCGTTGCGGAGGATGGCGATGAAGTCGTAGGTCAGCGGAAGGAGGAGCGGATAGTCGGGGTGCACATTGAAGTAGATCGCCTTTCCGAGGAATTGCCAGTCGATGGAACGCACCTCGAAGAAGGCCTTTGCTTTGAAGCCCCAGTTGGTCAGGTAGTCGAATTCGGGAGGAGGAGCGACGGTGGCGTAGAGGGCATAGCCGATGAGGGCGATGAGGGCCAGTGCGTAGAACAGGAGTGCCCACCGCGAGGGAGCCGGTGGCGGTCCGGGCGGCGAGCTGCCGGCGCTACGCCAGGCGGAGAGGCCGGCGATGACCAGCAGCGCGGGAACGATGAACCATCGTGACCACGGCAGCAGGGCCGGCGTCGCGGCGCAGATTCCGATTCCGAGGAGCAGTCCCTCGCCTGTCAGGAGGGAAACGTTGTCACGCGGAGATGCGGAGACGCGGAGGAAGTTGAGCATCCGCGCCAGAGGAATGCCAACGGCGAGCGCGAGCGCGATCGCGCACAGTTCCGGGATCACGGCACCCTCCGCAGCAGCATCCCGTCGCGTCCGCGCCAGACCACGGCGAAGCCGGCCAGGTGCGGCTCGCAGCGATAGGCGGCCACGACGTTCGCCCGCGCAAGGTTGTCGGCACGCGGACGGTCATGCTCATCGATCAGCGGCAGAACCACGCGGCCCGTCAGTGGATAGAGGGCGCGCGTGAAGAGGTACGAATAGCCCTGATCCCATTTCGTGAAGGGAACGGCGATGGCGATGACGTCGCCCGGCTTCGTCCGGGCCCGGACCTCGAGGATGAGCTCGCGCGCCCCGGGCATTTTGCTATACGGCAGCGCCACCTCGTTCGCGGAAACGCGCGCGCGGTCGAGGACGAAGATACGGAAGTAGAACGGCTCGAACGCTCCGGCCGCGATGGCGACGGCTGCTGCGAGCGCCAGCGGGCGGATCAGACGGCGATCTCCTTCACATCATCAGCGACGATCAGCTTCGGCTCCGTCAGCGCCTGGATGTCATCAATACTCACTCCCGGCGCCACCTCGATGAGCCGCAAGCCCTGCTCCGTAACGTCGAGCACGCAGTACTCCGTGATGATGCGGTTGACGCACTTCACGCCGGTGAGCGGCAGGTTGCAGGCATTCAGAATCTTCCTGCCGCCCTTCCTGGTGACGTGCTCCATCGTCACGATGAGCCGCTTGGCGCTGGCCACGAGGTCCATGGCCCCCCCCATCCCCTTCACCATCGAGCCCGGCACCATCCAGTTGGCGATGTCCCCCTGCGCCGAGACCTGCATCGCGCCGAGGATCGAGAGATCGACCTTCCCGCCGCGGATCATGGCAAACGAATCGGCGCTGGAGAAGAACGACGCGCCCGGGAGGATCGTAACCGTCTGCTTGCCGGCGTTGATGAGGTCGGGGTCGACATCTTCGTCCGCGGGAAAAGGACCGAGTCCGAGGATGCCGTTCTCCGATTGCAGGACAACCTCCATCCCGGGAGGGATGCAGTTGGCAACCAGCGTTGGCATCCCGATGCCTAGGTTGACGTAGTAGCCGTCCTGCAGTTCGTCGGCCGCGCGCTTTACGATCTGGTCTCTTGTCAGCGGCATTCGTTACCCCTTCCGCACCGTGCGCTGCTCGATCCGCTTCTCACGCTTCGCCACAACAATCCGATGCACGAAGATGCCCGGCGTATGGACACAGTCGGGATCGAGATCACCGGGCTCCACTAACTCTTCAACCTCGGCCACGCAGATCCGACCCGCGGTCGCCGCCATCGGATTGAAGTTTCTGGCCGTCTTGCGGTATTGCAGGTTGCCAAACCGGTCGGCTTTCTGGGCCGCGACAAACGAAAAGTCGCCGACGATGCCACGCTCCATCACGTACATCCGGCCCTCGAATTCGCGCGTCTCTTTCCCATCGGCCACGATCGTGCCGTAGCCCGCGGGGGTGAAGAACGCCGGGATGCCGGCGCCGCCGGCGCGCATCCGCTCGGCCAGCGTCCCCTGCGGAACGAACTCCACTTCCAGCTCGCCCGCCAGGTACTGGCGCTCGAACTCCGCGTTCTCGCCGACGTAGGACGAGACCATCTTCCGGACCTGCTTCGTCTGCAGCAGCAATCCGAGGCCCCAGTCATCGACACCGGCGTTGTTGGAGACGCAGGTCAGCCCCTTCACGCCGCGTTTGACCAGCGCATGGATCAGATTCTCGGGAATGCCACAGAGCCCGAAGCCACCCACGACGAGCGTCGCCCCATCAGCGACATCGCGGACCGCCTCGTCAGCCGATGCGACGACTTTGTTGATCATGGGGGTAACGATATCAAGTCTCGCGGTTGCGCGGTTACCGGGTCTCGCGGTGGCGGGTCGGAGCGCTGGCGTCTCGCCGGCTGGCCCGGGGGCGTCTCGCCCCCGGTGTTGGCTTACGAGCAACTGTATGGAGTCTTGCCACACCGGCGGCGAGACGCCGCCGGGCCAGCCGGCGAGACGCCGGCGCTCCGGAAAAAGACCGCCTCTGCTACTCTCGCCCGCAATGACCACCGAGCCATTCGGGTATCGCGCGGACGATGCGCATCCGTTCGGCATCCGCGTGCTTCGGGAAGCCGGCGTCTTCGCCTTCTTTCTTCTCTTCACCATCATCCTCACCTGGCCGGTCGCCGTCCGTCTCAACACGGCTGTCCCCGACCTCGGCGATCCGCTGCTCAACACCTGGATCCTCGACTGGGACCTCTACAGCGTCACCAACGCGCCATCGCACATCTACGACGCCAACATCTTCTACCCGAGCAAGTACCCGCTGGCGTACAGCGAGAACCTCTTCGGCATCGCCATCGTGGCGCTGCCGTTCTACCTGCTCGGCTTCACGCCCCTTGCGGTTTACAACATGGCCGTCCTCCTCGGATTCGCCTTCTCCGGCTACGGCGCATTCGTGCTCGGGCGGACGCTGACGCGATCGACGCCAGCCGGCCTCGTCGCCGGCATCCTCTACTCCTTCGTCAACTTCCGCGTCGACCATCTCGCGCACCTGCAATTCGTCTGGGGGGGATGGATGCCGCTGATGCTGGCGGCGCTGCTGCACTACTGGCGGCGGCCGACCATCCGCAACGCCATCGTCTACGGTCTATGTGTGCTGATGAACGGCCTGACGAACATTCATCAGTTCCTCTTCGGGACGACGGCGCTCGTCCTCTCGATCGCCTTGCTGGCCCTGCTGGCCACCCGCTTCAAGTGGCGGACACTCATCGGCGCATCCGCCGCGACGATCCTCGCGGCCGCGCTGATGGTGCCGGTGCTGATGCCGTACAAGGAGGTCTCCGCGCTCTACGGAATGGTGCGCGACCCCAGCGCGGCAATGTGGGGCTCGGCGACCTGGACCGACTGGCTCTCCGCCACGGGAAGAAGCCGCGCCTACGGCGACATCGCCGATCCGAAGAACGTGCAGGGGGAAAAGGTCCTCTTCCCCGGCCTGATGATGCTCTTCCTGACCGCCAGCGCGCTGCTCATCGATCGCCGCAAGCTCCCCGTTGCCCTCGATGCCCGCCCTGTTCCGCGATGGCTGCTCCACCTGCTCGACGTCCTCATCGTCGTGCTGGCCGTCGGCACGTACCTGGGAACGGCATCGCCGCGCTATCAATGGGGGCTCTTCGGCCGGACCATCGTCAGCATCCACACCTCCGACCTTCCGGCGGTCTTTCTGATCATCGTCATCGTCGCTCGCCTGTCGCTGCAATTGCCGAAGGGACTCTCCGGCGAGACGCTGCAGTCGCTTCGCACCGCGGCGGCCCGCTCCCGCGTGCCGATCGAGCTCTGGGTGATGCTCCTCTGGGTCGTTCTGGGCGTGCTCGGCTCCCTCGGCCTTCACGCCTTCCTCCACACCTTTCTCTACGAGCGCGTCCTGATGTTCCGCAGCATGCGCGTCCCGGCGCGATGGGCCACGGACGCCTACGTCGGTCTGGCCGGCGCGAGCGCGTGCGGGGCGGCGGCATGGATCGACACGCGGCGGACGAAAATCGGCCGCTGGGGCGTCGCCGTCCTATTGATCGCCCTTTCGATACACGACGTCCTGCCAATCATCCGCTGGGAGCATGCGCTGGAGGTGACCGACCCGGCCTACGCCTGGATGCGCGACGCGAAGTTCACCGGCGGCACCCTGGAGTTGCCGGCATCCGAGGGGATCGCGCAGTTTCTCTATCAATTCGGAGCAACCATTCATCACAAGCCGCTGATGAACGGAACGTCCGGCTTCGAGCCGCCGCTTCATGTAAAGATCAAGGAGATGGCGCAGCAGAAGACCATCCCTGACGGGTTCCTCCCGCTACTGGCCAGCAACGACTGTCACTTCATCCTCGTCCACGATGACTGGCTGCGCGGTGCCACCGAGCCGACGCACGAATGGCTGACCCGCGAGATGGCCGCCAACCGTCTCGGCTTCATCCGCCGTTTCGATCATCGCGGCGGCGGCGACTACCTCTTCGCCGTGACGCAGAACGTCCCCGGCTGGCGCGATCTGCGGACGCCGGACAAGCGCGACGGAGCCCGCTTCACCGACGACCAGGAGCTGCAGCGCGCCCTCCACGGTGCCGCGACCTACATGGGCCGCTCGTTCGGCGTCGTCGACACCCCCCACGGGGAGGACGTCATCAACGGTCCACTCACCGTCAGCGGCTGGGCCCTTTCGCCGAATGGCATCGCCAACGTCGACGTCCTGCTGCACGACGGCATGTACCGCTTTCACACCACGCCCACCAGCCGGATCGACGTGCAGACCAGGTTCCCCTGGTACCCGCGCGTCCACAACGCCGGCTTCACCATCACCTTCCCGAAGAAACGCCCGCGCGGCGTGCCGCGATGGACCGACGTGCAGGTGGAGATCATCGATAGGAAGGGCGGGCGGGCGCGATTGCCGGACGTCGTGATCGATTGGCCGTGAGAAAAACGGAGCGCCGGCGTCTCGCCGGCTGGCCCGGGGGCGTCTCGCCGGAGTTTGGACGTTACGCATCGCCGGCGGAGCCGGCGAGAGATCGTAGCCCCCGGTTTCAACCGGGGGTTCATGGTCGCCCCAAAATTGCGAGCCCGCTTTAGCGGGCGACAGAGCAGGCAGGTGCCGACGTCCCGGCGGAATGCACCTCGGATTCTGTCGCCCGCTAAAGCGGGCTTGCAATCCGGGGGCGACCTCGAAAACCCCCGGTTGAAACCGGGGGCTAC
>JADGNY010000230.1 GCA_017883235.1 Thermoanaerobaculia bacterium
CAACATTCAGGGAGCGAGCAAGGTTATAATCGTCGACCAACATCCCGATCGGCTGAAACTTGCGGAGAAGATCGGCGCTGTTGCGATCGATGACTCCACAGGCGATGCCGTCGAAAAGGTGCTGGCAATCACCGAGGGTCTGGGCGCGGATTGCGGCTGCGAAGCAGTTGGCTATCAGTGCCAGGATCACCATGGTCATGAGGTCCCGAACCTCACCATGAACAATCTTGTGAAATCCGTCAAGGCAACCGGCGGGATCGGCGTTGTGGGTGTTTTCCTGCCGAAGGACCCGGAGGCCTCAAATGTTATGGCCAAGAAAGGCCAGATTGCCTTCGATTTCGGCAGTTTTTGGATTAAGGGCCAGAACATCCGGACAGGCCAAGCGAATGTCAAGGCATACAATCGCAAGCTACGGGATTTAATCACCGCCGGAAAAGCGAAGCCGTCAATCATCATCTCGCATGAACTGCCTCTTGACCAGGCAGCCGCCGCTTACAAGAATTTTGATGACCGCGTGAATGGCTGGACCAAAGTCATTCTTAAACCTGCAAATTAGGACTAGCAGGGTGCTGAAAAAGTGACTTGCGACAACATTTCGATCTCCACATTGGCGGATGACCGTGGGTGAGCGCTCCGTTCCGGCGTCTGTCCCATCACGCGGCCGCGTCGGTCGCCTGTCCACGTCACGTCGCCCTCGCCAGGAGGGTGCGCAAGCGGATCAGGTTGTACGCCGACGCGGTGAAGGTCACGATCCAATCGACGAGGGCGCCGCCGCGATGGCGCAGCTTTCGCAACCCGCCCACCGTCTTCATCCAGCCGAAGATTGCTCGATCAGCTTCCGTTTTTGTTGGCTGATGGCATAGCCCGCGTGGCGCGTGATCCGGCCGTCAAGTGATGCTCTCGACACTCGGATTCGTTACGATGTCGTGCTCGCGCCAGTCACCGCTGACGCGAAGAAGAGGATCGCGAAACCTATGCTGGACGACGAACTGCTCGATCACCTCCAGCGTGGGGCCTTCGGCTACTTCGCGGACGAGGCCAACCCCGCGAACGGCCTCGTGGCCGACACGTCCCGCAAGGACTCCCCTGCCAGCATCGCCGTCGTCGGACTCGCGCTGTCGGTCTATCCCGTGGCCGTGGAGCGCGGCTGGCTCACGCGCGAAGATGCGGCGGCACGCACGCTCGTCACGCTGCGCTTCTTCGAAACCAGCGCGCAGGGCTCAGGCGCGGACGCGACCGGCTACAACGGGTTCTACTACCACTTTCTGGATCGCGAGAGTGGCAAGCGCGTTTGGCGATGCGAGGTGTCGCCGATCGATACGGCGCTCCTTTTCGCAGGCATTCTGACGGCTGGCGCCTATTTCACCGACGCCACGTCCACCGAAGCGGAAATCCGCGCGCTGGCTCGGGAGCTCTACGGCCGGATTGACTGGAATTGGGCAAGGAACGGCAAAGTCGCGGTCGCGCACGGCTGGAAGCCCGAAAACGGCTTCCTTCACTACGCCTGGGAGGGCTACAACGAAGCGACGCTTCTCTACGTGCTTGGCCTCGCGTCGCCCACGCACCCTCTGCCGGCCGCGAGCTATGCGGCGTGGACGGCGACCTACCAGTGGGAACGCATTTACGGTTGCGATCTCCTCTACGCGGGCCCTCTCTTCATCCATCAATTTTCCCATGCCTGGATCGATTTTCGGAAGATCCGGGATCCGTTCATGAGGGAAAAGGGCAGTGACTATTTCGAAAACAGCTGCCGCGCGGTCGACGTCCAGCGAGAATACGCGCGGCGGGACCCGAACGAATACGGAACCTATGGCCCCGACTCCTGGGGGCTCTCGGCGGGCGACGGGCCGGGTCTTCGGACGATGCGCGTCCACGGGCGGGAACGTCGCTTCTTCGAATACACCGCCCGCGGCGTGCCGTACGGTCCGGACGACGGGACGATCGCTCCCGTGGCGGCGCTCGCGTCGCTGCCATTTGCTCCGGCGCTCGCCCTGTCCGCGGTGCGTCACTTTCTCGAACTGTACCCGGAATGGGCAGATACCTGGCGGCTGCCGAGCGGCTTCAATCGGAACGCGCCGGGCGCAGATTCCCGCGGATGGATCTCCGAGGGCTCCTACGGTCTCGATCAGGGCATCGCCATCCTGATGATCGAAAACTACCGCTCGGGACTGATCTGGAAGTTGATGCGGAATTCCCCTCCCATCCGGACCGGATTGAAACGCGCCGGGTTCGAGGGAGGCTGGCTATGACGACTTCGCCCTCATGGCGCAACCCCGACCCCCGAGGCCCCTACCACCTGCTGATTATCGGGGCGGGACCGGCGGGTCTCATCGCGGCGCGGGCCGCCGTCCGCGGGGGTGCCAAGGTCGCGCTCATCGAGCGCAATCTTCTGGGGGGTAGTTGCCTGAACAATGGCTGCATCCCCTCCAAGGCAATCATTCGAACCTCGCGCCTGTACCGGGAGATGCGGGACGCAGAGCACTTCGGCGGGCGGGTGCCCGGCGGAATTGCCGTGGACTTCCCGGCGGTGATGGAGCGCGTGCGGCGCATTCGCGCGCGCCTGAGCGAGCGTGGCTCGGCGGAGCGACTTGCCGCGATGGGCATCGATCTGCACTTCGGTGAGGCGCGCTTTGCCGGCCCCGATTCGGTGACGGTGGGAGGCAACGTGCTGCGCTTCAAGAAGGCGCTGGTCGCGACGGGTGCGCGGCCCGTGCGTCCGCCGATCCCGGGCCTCGAAGAAGCTGGGTATTTGACCTACGAGAACGTGTTCGACCTGACCGAGTGCCCGCAGCGATTGCTGGTCATCGGCGGGGGTCCGGTCGGATGCGAGCTCGCGCAGGCCTTCGCGCGGCTGGGATCGCGGGTGACCCTCGTCGAGGAGGATCCGATGTTTCTCGGCCACGAAGAGCGGGATGCGGCGCAGCTTCTTTCCGATGCTCTGGCCCGAGACGGGATCGAGATTCATCTCGACACGCAGACGACCAGGGTGCGCGTGGAGGGCAACGACAAGGTCGCGGACTTGGTCAACGACGACACGAAGCGGACTGTCGCGGTCGATCAGATACTCGTCGGTGTCGGAACGGCCCCCAACGTCCAGGGCCTCGAGCTCGAGGCCGCAGGTGTGGTGTACGACGACGCGCGTGGGATCCCCGTCGACGATTTCCTGCGGACGACCAACCGGCGCATTTTCGCCGCGGGCGACGTCTGCGCGGGGAACAGGTTCCCGCACATCGAAAGCGCCGCCGGGCGCATCGTCGTGGCGAACGCGCTCTTTCTGGGTCGCCAGCGGCTGAGCGCGGAAGCCATCCCATGGTGCACCTTCACGGATCCGGAAATTGCGCATGTGGGAATGTACGTGACCGAGGCCCGCCAGAAGAACATCCCGGTGAAGACCTTCACCATCCTGATGCACGAGGTCGATCGCGCGATCACCGACGGCGAGGAGGAGGGCTTCGTGAAGGTGCACGTCCGGGAGGGCACTGGAAAGATTCTCGGTGCGACGGTCGTCGCCAGCCACGCGGGGGACCTGATCAACGAGATCTCCCTCGCGATGAGCGCAGGACTCGATCTGCATGCTCTTGCGCGGGTCAATCAGCCGTACCCGACGCAGTCGCAGGCGATCAAGATGGCGGCCGGCGCCTACGTGGCGTCGCGCCGGACATCCTTCAGAACGTGGCTGATGACGAAGTGGCTGTCGTGGTGACAGGGAGACACGCCAGCAGCGTGACGTCGACCCGCAGGAGTGCCACGAATTCGGCGAGGGTCGCTGAGCGCGCGGACGCTGACCGGCTCCTGATCGGGCCAGTCGTTGCGGCGATTGCGCGGCGGCGGTTGCTCGCGGACCAGCCGAATGGCCCGCTCTCGTACCTCAGGGGAATACCGACTCGGTCGTGCCATAGAACCCATCCTCTCAAGGAATAGGCCCTCCGACAAACCCGGTACGATTCAGTCAGAGGCGTGCGACGTCCAAGCGAACCCGACCCCGAACCGGACGCGCGTCCGGTCAACATGATTCAGAGCGTGCTGGACGCACTTTGGTACCGCACGGCGATGAACAATCACGGCTGGCCAACGCTCGCACGCGCGCTCGT
>JADGNY010000053.1 GCA_017883235.1 Thermoanaerobaculia bacterium
TTCCTGTTTCTTTCGTTCTTCGACAAGACAATTGAAACACGGGGCTTTTCGAGTCTCCACCTCTTTCTCACATCATTTCTTCGCTTGTTTCAGGACTAAGCTCATGCCGGGGTAGAGGCAAGCGGACCCCGGATTCGCGTGTTCGTCTTTCTTCGCTAACACCCCCAGCCGCGGGTGGTACAGAACGCTGTGGAAAACACAGAGGGTCAGTGCATCCGGCGGGTCAGGCCTTCTTTTTTTCTCCCCGCAACTGATTGATAAAACTGCTATTTGGCAATGGACATCGTGCGTGATGAAGCGTTAGGCTACGTCCGTGAGGCCGAGGGTCTATCTTGAAACGACGATCATCAGCTACCTCGTGGGCTGGGTAAACCGTCATGATCTGTATGTAGCCGCGAATCAGGAGTTTACTCGCGACTGGTGGGCGCAGCGCCGGCATGACTTTGAGCTGTTCGCGTCGGCGGTTGTCGTCAGCGAAGCTCGCGACGGCGAACCGGAACGTGCGGCGGAGAGGTTGGCATTTCTGAGGGAGGTGAACCTTCTCGAGGTCAACGACGAAGCTGAGCAGCTCAAAGCGGAGCTTCTCAGAGGTGCGGCTCTTCCCGCCAAAGCGGAGCTCGATGCACTTCACATCGCCGTGGCGACGGTTCATGGGTTGGACTACCTGTTGAGCTGGAACTGTCGACACATCGCGAATGCGTTTACCCTCCCGAGGGTTTACGATATCTGCTGGCGGGCTGGCTACGAGCCGCCCTTTGTGTGTACGCCGCTCGAGCTGATGGAAGGGAAACAATGATGGAAGATCCAATCGTTGAGGAAGTGCATAAGACACGCGAGCGGCTTCTCGCGGAGTACGGCGGCATGGACGGGCTGCGCCGAGAGTTTCGCGCGATCGAAGATGAGATGAGAGACAGGGTCGTTCGCCTTGAGCCGCGGCCGCCGGTCCGGACGAGGCGCAAGGGTTTGTAACGCAGGAGCGCACAAGGGTAAACGCAGGAGGGTTCAGACCTTCGTTTTCCGCCTAGTCGGAAACAGGAGGGTCAGACCTTCGTTTTTCGGCTACGCGCAACCTACTGATCAAACTGGTACTTGCGGGCGATCACTTGGCACGCAGCGACAAGTGATCAGTTATTTGGTCGCACTGGTGTGATGGATGCGTGTGACGTGCTTCCGGGAACGCCGTGCGCGCGACGTACGTTAACGGAGCAATGATCGAGGATCCCATCGTCGAGGAAGTACACCGGACCCGGAAACGTCTTCTCGCTGAGTACGGTGGCATGGATGGCCTGCTCCGAGAGTTCCGCGCGATCGAAGATGAGATGAGAGACAGGGTCGTTCGCTTGAAGCCTCGCCCGCCGATCCGGACGGCGTGAGGGGGTAGGGCGGTGGGAGGAGAGCGGGCGTCCCGCCTGCTCCCGACGTGGCGTCTCGCCCGGCGGTGGTTTCTGAACGCGAAAAGGACGCGAACCTCGTAACGCGGGCTCGCCGGCGTCCGCGTTCTTGCTCGACAGTCCCGTGTCAATCTCGTCCCCACCGCCGGGCGAGACGCCCATCGGGAGCAGGCGAGACGCCCGCTCTCCGAGCGCGCGGGTCGTTCAGACCGCCACTTCTCGCGATTCGACGGAGACTGTGCGCGGGGAGGGAAACAGAGCAGCGCGATCGCCGTGAGTTTATGATGGCGTCCTCACCAATCAACACGGAGGACACCATGGCGGCATGCAGTGCGTGCGGTTCGACCATTCTGTTTGGCGGGAAAGCGAACGGCGATCTGCGGTTTTGCAATGCGAGGTGTCAGAGCAAGGGATCGCTGATCATTCTGGCCCGTCGGCTGCCGCCTGACCTGGTGAAGGAGCGGACGCGGTCCGTTTACCACGGTGCTTGTCCGAAGTGTCAGGGCCCGGGACCCGTTGATGTCCACGTCTCCTATCAGATCTGGTCGGCAGTCTTCTTGACGTCGTGGAAGAACACGCCTCGGGTTTCCTGCAGACATTGTGGCGTCAAGAGCCAGTTGGGCGACGCCGCCTTTTCTCTCGTCCTTGGCTGGTGGGGTATCCCCTGGGGCTTGCTCATCACACCGGTACAGATCACTCGGAACATCGTGGCGATGGTGAGGGGATCGTCCGCCGACGGTCCTTCGCCCAGTCTGGAGCGAATGATCGGGCTGGCGCTGGCCGCGGAGATGGTCAGGCAGGGCCAGGTTCAAGCATGACTCGCTCGAGCGGGGGCAAATTGAGGGCGCAGGCACCAGACTCCCAGGCGGTTGGAACTCGTCATCCGGATGCAACATTGCGACACGGGGATAATGCACCTTCGTCCCCAGTTTGCGGCGTTGCGAGCAGGTGCTGACATACCTTCGTCCCCAGTTTGCGGCGTTGCGAGCACGTGCTGACACACCTCGTCCGCAGTTTGCGGCGTTGCGAGCAGGTGTTGACCACACGTTCGTCCCAGAAAGCGGAGAGGGCCAGACCTTCGTTTTTCTCCTACGCGCAACCTACTGATCAAACTGGTACTTGCGGGCGCTCATCTGGCGCGTAGCGACAAGTGATCAGTTATTTGATCGCACTGGTGTGATGGATGCCTGTGACGTGCTTCCGGGAACGCCGTGCGCGCGACGGACGTTCAAGGAACAATGATCGAGGATCCCATCGTCGAGGAAGTACACCGGACCCGGAAACGTCTTCTCGCTGAGTACGGCCGCATGGATGGCCTGCGCCGAGAGTTCCGCGCGATCGAAGATGAGATGAGAGACAGAGTCGTTCGCTTGGAGCCACGCCCGCTGATCCGGATGGCCTGAAGGGTAGGGCGGGGGGAGAGCGGGCGTCCCGCCTGCTCCCGACGTGGCGTCTCGCCCGGCGGTGGTTTCCGAACGCGAAGAGGACGCGAACATCGAAACACGGGGTCGCCGGCGTCAGCGTTTCTGCTCGGCAGTCCCGTGTCGATTTCGTCCCCACCGCCGGGCGAGGACGCCCGTCGGGAGCAGGCGAGACGCCCGCTCTCCGAGCGCGCGTTTGAGGGTGGTCGTTCAGACCGTCACAACCACTGTGGACACGGTCGGTACCCCACTGGGACACGGTGCGTACCCCACTGGGGGACGGTGCGTACCCCACTGGGGGCCGTTGACAACCCCACTGGGGGACGGTGCGTACCCCACTGGGGGCCGTTGACAACCCCACTGGGGGACGGTGCGTACCCCACTGGGAGACGGTGCGTACCCCACTGGGGGACGGTGTGTACCCCACTGGGAGACGGTGCGTACCCCACTGGGGGACGGTGTGTACCCCACTGGGACACGGTGCGTGCCCCACTGGGACACGTTGCGGGGCCAAACGGAGGGGGGGCCAGACCTTCGTTTTTCTCCTCCGCGTAACTTACTGACCACCCGGCTACTTGCGGTCGCTCACCCGGCACGTCGCGACAAGTGATTAGTTATTGGGTCACCCTGGTGTGATGGTTCGAACTCCTCCTGGTAAGCCCGACACCTGCCGGCGCAGGCATCAGGCCTCCTGGGTCGGGCGCAGAGCCTGCCGGGGTGGGCGGAGAGCTTGCCCGGAGAGGCGTGGAGCCCGCTGTAGTGGCCCAATAGCCTGTCCGGCGAGGCGTGAATCGAATTCCGGGGCACTAAGATCAACCCGAGCTCAAAACGAAGCACTCACGCGGAGGCGCGGAGAAAGACGTTCATCGCCGTTCTCCTCCGCGTCCTCCGCGCCTCCGCGTGAGCCCAAGTCTTTGATCCGGCGTCAATCTCCAGACCGACATAGACTCCCCCCATGAAAACCATCGGATTCCTTGGCGCGGGGAACATGGCGGAGGCGCTCATTCGCGGGCTTCTGCGGGGACATTTCGAGGCGGGGCAGATCACAGCCTCCGGGCCGCGGCAGGAGCGGATGGCGGAGTTGCACGAGCGGTTCGGCATCAACGCTACGACGGACAATCGCCTGCCGGCGGCGGCGGACATCGTCGTCCTGTCGGTGAAGCCGCAGATTCTGAGGCGCGTGCTCGAAGAGGTGGGAGGGCTGATCCGGGCCGATTCGCTGGTCATCTCCATCGCCGCCGGGGTTCCGATCGCCGCCATTCAGGCGCGCCTGGCCGCCGGTGTCGCCATCGTTCGGGCCATGCCCAACACCCCGGCACTTGTCGACGCGGCGGCGACCGCGATCGCGTCCGGGGAGCATGCAAAGGCCGCCGACCTGGAGGAGGCGAAGCGGATCTTCGATGCCATCGGCATCACCGTGATCCTCGAGGAATCGCAGCTCGATGCGGTGACCGGGCTGTCCGGATCGGGGCCGGCGTATGTCTTTCTGATCCTCGAGGCCCTCAGCGATGCCGGGGTCAAAGTCGGACTCTCGCGCCGCACGGCCCAGCTTCTCGCCGCCCAGACCCTTCTCGGTTCGGCGAAGATGCTCATCGAGACCAACGAACATCCGGGACGGCTCAAGGACATGGTCACCTCGCCCGGCGGTACCGCCATCACCGGTCTGCACACGCTGGAGGAAGGCGGAATCCGTACCACGCTGATGAACGCCGTCGAAGCGGCGACCAAGCGCTCACGCGAGCTGGGGGAGGAGTTGGTAAGGAGCGCTGGCGTCTCGCCGGCTGGCTCGGCAGAGCCTGCCCTGAGCGAAGCCGAAGCGTCTCGCCGCTGAGGGTCACGAGCGAAGGTATGGAGGCTTGCCAGACCGGAGGCGAGACGCCTCCGGGCCAGCCGGCGAGACGCCAGCGCTCCGGGCGCAAGCGCTTCTCGCGGCGCTTCGTCATCAAACGTTTTCTTGACATCGTCCGACCTCGCCCTCAAGATGCCGACTCGACATGATCTGCAATCCTCGTCCGATGTGTTGTCTTTGCGACGCGACTTCCGTCGCTGCATCCGGCGAGTTTGTGCACATGTAGAGCTACTCCAACCTCACAACGCACAGCCCACCCCGGATGCAACCGGCGGTGGGCTTTTTCGTTTTTGGCCGCACCTTGGATGACATGAACGTGACGATGACCTCTCTCCGGATGACGAACTGTCCCTGCTGTCGTGACAGCCGATGGACATCGTCCGGCAATGGGAGCGGGTAGTCGTAGTCACACATCCACCCCCCACACAACAAAAAGCCAGAAAGGATGCCCATCGCCGGAAACGGGGATGGGCATTTTCGTTTATGAGCGCAACGACAGAAACGAAAGCACAGAGGGCCGAGCGGTTGAAGCGGGAGAAGAACCCGTGGGAAGCGCTGGCCGAGCTGCGGACATTTGCCGCCAAGGGCTTCGACGCCATCCCGCCGGAGTGGCTCGGCACGTACCTCCGCTGGTGGGGCGTCTATACCCAGGGCGACGGGGCGGGCGTGCTGGGCGGGCGGAACGGGGAGGGGAAGTCGGCACCGTATCTGATGGTGCGCATCCGGATCACCAACGGTCTGCTGCTTGCGCATCAGGTCCGCACGATCGCGGCGGTGGCGGAGAAGTACGCCCGAGGGGGCGCGGACATCACCGTCCGGCAGAACGTGCAACTGCACTGGGTGGCCATCGAGGATCTGCCGGAGATCCTCGAGTCTCTCTGGAGAGTGGGACTGACCACCACCGGCTCCTGCGGCGACGACACCCGCAACATCACCGGCTGCCCGCTGGCCGGCATCGACGCCTCGGAACTGATCGACGCCTCGCCGCTGGCGGAGCAGGCCACGCGCATGCTGGTGGGAGACCCGCGCTTCTACAATCTCCCACGAAAATTCAAGGTCACCATCACCGGCTGCCGGGACTGGTGCTCCTATCCGGAGATCAACGACGTCGGTCTCACGGCGACGCAGCGCGGCGACGAGATCGGCTTCTCCATGCGCGTAGGCGGCGGGCTGTCGGCCGATCCGCATCTGGCCGTGCGGCTCAATGCCTTCATCCGCTGGAACCAGGTGCTCCCGGTTCTGCGCGCGGCGGCGGAGATCTTCCGCGACGCCGATGCCCTGCGCGAGCACCGCGACCGTGCCCGTCTCAAGCACCTCTTTCTGCGACACGGCTGGACCGGCGATCAGTTCCTCGGCGAGCTGCAGCGCCGGGTTCCTTTCAAGATCGACGAAGCGGCTCACGAGGTTCCGCCGGCCGATGTGTTCCGCGATCACGCCGGAATCCATCGGCAGAAGCAGGAGGGTTACTCGTACGTTGGCGCCTCGGTGCTGCGCGGGCGGATCACTGCGGAACAGTTGCTCGTCGCCGCCAACATCGCCGAGGCCTTTGGAAGCGGCGAGCTGCGGACGACCATCTCGCAGAACCTGCTCATCGCCAATGTCCCGACGCGCAACGCCGAGGCGGTGGCGCGGGAGCTGACGGACGCGGGCCTGCCGACCGGCGGCTCGCCCTTCTCACGCGGCACGGTGGCCTGCACCGGTTCGCAGTTCTGCAAGCTGGGGATCACCGAGACCAAATCGTTCGCGCGCTGGCTCGTCGACGAGCTGGACACGCGCCTGCCGGGTTTTGAAGAGCAGTTGAAGATCAACATCTCCGGTTGCCCGAACAGTTGCGGCCAGCACTGGATCGCCGACCTCGGCATCGAGGGAAAGAAGATCAGCGATGGCGGCAAGCTGGTCGACGCGTATTACTTCTGCGTCGGCGGCGGGGTCGGACTGCACGCCTCGATCGCCCGCCCGATCGGCTACCGCTGCGCGGCGAGCGACGTGCCGGACGCCATCGAGCGTCTGCTGCGGACCTGGGAAGAGGAGCGCACGGGCGGCGAGCCGCTGCGCGCGTTTCTGGGACGGCGCTCCGAGGACGCTCTGCGATCGATTCTGGCCGGCACGGCGGTGGAGGCCGCGCTGCGCGATCCATCGCCGGGCCGACCGCCACATTCACTCGAGATGTAAAGGAAGAGGGCGAAATGACTACGCAAACCATCGATATCGACTCACGCAACCTCAGCGATCTCTGGCTGCTCACAAACGGAGGGTTCGACCCTTTTCGAGGCTTTCATGGTTTCGACGACGCACGCTCGATCGTGGAGAACGTCGAGACCGTCGACGGCACGCTATGGCCGATCCCCATCCTGCTGCAGCTCGATCCGTCGCGGGCGGCGGAGCTGGAGATCGGCACTCTGGCGACGCTGCGCTACAGCGGGCGGGACGTGGCCACCATGCGCGTCGACGATCGCTATCGCATTCCGCTCCGCGAGTGGGCGCGGAATATCTACAAGACAGACGATCCCGCCCATCCCGGCGTGGAGGCCTTCTACCGCGGCGGGGAAGTGGCCATCGCTGGTCCGGTGGAGTGGCTGGAAGAGGTGCCGGCATACGAGCTGGGGCTGACCGGGCTCACGCCGGCACAAACGCGCGATGGAATCGCGCTACGCGGATGGACGTCGGTGGTGGCCTTCCAGACGCGCAATCCGATCCATCGCGCCCATGAGTACATCCTCCGCACGGCCCTGGAGATCATCGACGGGCTGCTGCTCCATCCTCTGGTCGGCGACACGCGCGGTGAAGACGTTCCGGCGGCGGTGCGGCTGCGCTGTTACGACGCGCTGCTCGATCACTACCTGCCGCGTGAGCGCATTCTCTTCACGACGTTCCATGGGTGGATGCGTTACGGCGGACCGCGCGAGGCGGTGCTGCATGCGCTGGTGCGCCGCAGCTTCGGGGCTACGCATTTTCTGGTCGGACGCGATCACGCCGGCGCCGGCAATTACTACGGCCCGTACGAGGCGCAGGAGCTGTTGCGGTCGATCGGCGTGGAGCGGCTGGGCATCACGCCGCTCTACTTCGACGACATCTTCCACTGCACGCGCTGCGGCTCGATGGCGTCGTCGCGCACCTGTTCGCACGAGCCAGGCCAGCGGCTGACGTTGAGCGGGACCGAGGTGCGCCGCCGCCTGCGCGACGGTGAGCCGCTGCCCGCGGAGATCACCCGCCCCGAAGTGGCGGCGGTACTGCGCGAGGCATACGCCTCGCCGGGGAGGCTTCATGCTTGAGATTCTCATCGGCATCGCCGGAGGCGTGCTGATCGGCGCGACGGGGGCAGGAACGGGATCGCTGCTCACGCCGCTATTGATCCTTGCCGGATACCGCCCGGCGCTGGCGATCGGCACGGGGATGGGGAGCTTGTTCGTGTCGAAGCTGGTCGGTTCGGTGGCCCATCGGCGGCTCGGCCACTGGCCGGGGAAGATCGGCTGGTTCGTCATCGCCGGTGGTTTGGTCGGTGTGGCCTTGGCGTCGGCCGCCGTCGCGCAATGGGGGCAGCCGGGAGGAGAGATGGCAATGCGGAGGCTGGTGGGAGGGACGCTCCTGATCGCCAGTGCCGCGGCGACGTTTGTGAGCCGGCGGCAAAAGGATGTTGTCGAAGAGGACGTTGAACGCGCCGCTCTTCCGTCGGACGATCACCCCACGCCGCGGCCATGGATTCTTCTCGCCGTCGGCATCGCTGTCGCCGCCATCGTCTCTCTCACCTCAGCAGGTTCGGGCAGCCTCCTGGTGACGCTCCTGCTGGTGGCTACGAGCTGGCGCGTGCCGCAGCTCGCCGCCATGAGCAATGTCTTCGGCTCCGTCGTCGGCGCGCTGACGCTGGGGCTGCACTGGAAGCTGCACGACTTCGATCCCCACCTGTTCGGCCTGGTGATGGCCGGCGTGATCCCGGGAGTGCTCTTTGGGGTGCTCCTCTCCCGATGGATCTCCCGCCAGTGGCTGGTGTGGGGCGTCTACATCCTCGGTATCTATCTCGGCGTGGCCTTGCTCGCCTGAAAACGAAAGGAAATGAATAATGACTGAGCTTGCAATCACCAGCAGCATCGATAACGGAGATCTCCCGGATGCCGAAAACTGGACGGCGCCGGAGGTCATCGAATGGGGCCTCTCGGAGTACGGGGGAGAGATCGCCATAGCCTCCAGCTTTGGAGCGGAGGATGTGGTGCTCATCGACATGGCGGCGAAGCTGGCGCCTCGGTTCCGCGTCTTCACACTCGACACCGACTTTCTCTTTCCCGAGACGTATGCGCTCATCGACCGTATCGAGCAGCGCCACGGCATCACGGTTGAGAGAACGCGCGCGGAGTTCTCGCCGATAGAGCAGGCGCGGGCGCTGGGGGAGGCGTTGTGGACGCGGCAGCCCGACGTCTGCTGCAACCTGCGGAAGGTCGAGCCGCTGACGAAGAAGCTGGCGGAGCTCAAGGGATGGATCACCGGCATCCGCCGCGATCAGTCGCCGGCGCGCGCAAACGCCCGGAAGATCGAATGGGACGCCCGTTTCGGCCTGGTCAAACTCAACCCTCTGGCCAGTTGGAACTGGAGCGACCTGTGGCAATACATCAAAGCGAACGGCGTCGACTACAACCCGCTGCACGACCAGAACTACCCGAGCATCGGCTGCACGCACTGCACGCGTCCCGTGCTCCCGGGCGAGGATCCGCGCGCCGGCCGCTGGTCGGGGACGGCGAAGACCGAGTGCGGATTGCACGTTCAGAATTGAAACCGGGAGCGATCACGCGCATAATGCCGCCCCACGTGAACACGACGTCCTGCTTCGCCGCGCGATTTACCGGCTTCTTTTCGAAGGAGCGGCGGTGACGTCTTAGCGTAGCAATCTCAGTCAGTCCACCCGACCCGCTCCTCATGCCGAGGAGCGGGTTTTTTGTTTTCAGGAGGAAATGATGATCGCGGATCAAGTGACCGTTGCGTTTCAGGGGGAGTACGGAGCCTTCAGTGAGAGCGCCGTGCGGAGAATATTGGGCACCGAGGTGACCCTTCGTCCGTGTGAAACGTTCGACGACATGTTCGACGCGGTCCGGTCGTCCGATGCCGATTGTTGCGTCGCGCCGATCGAGAACAGCCTGGCCGGCTCGATTCACCGCAATTACGACCTGATGATCGATTCCGGTCTCCGCATCTTCGGTGAGACCAACGTCAAGATCGTCCATAACGTGATTGCCGCGCCCGCGGTGACGCTGGCGAATGTCCGGCGGATCTACTCGCATCCGGTGGCGCTTGCGCAATGCCTGCGGTTCTTTCGCGCCAATCCGGACATCGAGGCCATCCCTACTCACGACACCGCCGGGGCCGTGCGCGAAGTGCTGCTACGGCAGCGGCCCGATGAAGCGGCCATCGCCTCGGCACGGGCGGCGGAGATTTATGGCGGGACGATCCTTGCCAGCTCTGTGGAGGATCACCAGCAGAACTTCACGCGCTTCCTGCTGCTGGCGGCGGGAACCTCGGATATTCAGCCGGTCGAGCCGGCCCGCCGCTGGAAGACGTCGCTGATGCTGCGGCTTCCCGACAAGCCCGGCGTGCTCTTCCGCGCCCTCGGCGCGTTCGCGCTGTTCGACATCGACCTCTCCAAGATCGAGTCGCGCCCCATCGAAGGAAGGCCGTGGGAGTACGCATTCTACATCGACGTCATCGGCAACCGCACCGAGGCCCCACTCGAACGGGCCATCAGCAACCTCGAGCAGATGGCGGAGGAGCTTCACGTCCTCGGCTCGTATCCGACGCGATGGTAGGATCGGTGACGTCATGCAAAGCAAAGCAACAACCGTCTCCGCCTACCTTGCTTCCCTGCCGGACGACCGGCGGAAGGCCATCGAGACCGTGCGTTCCGTGATCCTGGCGAACCTCGACAAGGACTTCGAAGAGGGGATGCAGTACGGGATGATCGGATACTACATCCCGCACCGCATCTATCCGGCCGGCTATCACACGGACCCGAAACAGGGGCTTCCGTTTGCCGCGCTGGCGTCGCAGAAGAATTACATGTCGATCTACGTGATGGGCCTGTACACCGGCTCGGACAACGCGCGGGTGCGTTGGTTTCACGAGGCTTGGGTGAAGTCGGGAAAGAAGAAGCTGGATATGGGGAAGTCGTGCATCCGCTTCAAGAAGGTTGACGATCTGGCCCTCGACGTCCTCGGCGAGGCGATCCGCCGGATGCCGGCGAAGGCGTATATCGAGGCCTACGAGAAGGCGCGGAATCGTTAAGGACATGCCAAGTATCGGCACAGACAAGAGTGTCTGTGCCACATTGGTCCCTGCCTTTTCGCGGCAGTCACGGGTGACACCAGACAGGAGTGTTGGTACCACATCGTCAGCGTCGTCTTGACGTCGTGGTCTGTGCTACAGGCAGTAGACGAACAAACAGCAGGGACCAATGTGGCACAGACACTCTTGTCTGTGCCGGTCTACCGCTTGTAGCACATTGCATCCCTCGGTAACCACCGAGGGAAACTGCAGCGATGGAGAGAGCGCTCGCCCTTCGAGGTTTCTACCGTCGAAACCTTCCTCATCTCGTAACGTCCTTGCGGCCGATCTTTGTGACCTTCGATACGCGCAATCATCGGATCCTGCCTCCCTGCGCTCGAAACATTGCTTTGCGCCATGCACTACACGATCACGGGCGGAAGATCTTCATGGACGTCGCCGTCATCATGCCGGATCACGTCCATCTGATTTTCACGCTGCTGCAAGGGGAAGACGAGCTTCCCTGCTCACTGGCCGAGGTGATGAAAGGAATCAAAGGAGTGTCGGCGCGGAGGATCAATCAATTGCTTGGACGCCGAGGCCTGCTGTGGCAGGACGAGTCCTTCGATCATGTGGTCAGGGATAGTGAGAGGTCGCTGGCGAAGTTCGAGTACGTGTGCAATAACCCGGTTCGGGCCGGCTTGGTCAGTTGTGCTGATGAGTATCCCTGGCTTTGGAGGTCATGGGTTGAAGGAAGACGCGATGCGGACATGCAGTGAGGTGAAGCCGGCACAGACAAGAGTGTCTGTGCCACATTGGTCGTGCTGTTGACCCCGCAACCCCGTCAAACCGCCGCCGGAACCTTATCCGGTATCAGCACCGCTCGCCCTTCTCTGCGCCAGATCATGGCGCTGATCCACCAGCGGCCGTCGCGCTCGAAGAGCTGGATGCTGTTGACGCCGCGGTTGAGCGGGGCGCCGTTGCGGGTCTGGCGGGTCTCGTAGGCGCTCAGAACCTGGGCGACTTCACCGAAGAGATGTATCTCGCGCCAGATCTCGCCTTCCCAGAAACTCGGGAGAACACCTGAGTCGATCATCGACTCGAGATTCTCCCGGAACGAATCGACGCCGAATTCGAAGACGCCCTGGTCGTTGACGCGCACCAGGCGCGCACCCGGAACGAAGATCTCCAACTGCCGGCCCCAGTCGGGACGGGTGCCGGGCTCGAAGGAGACCATCTCGTACATCTCTGCTATGACCCTGTCGATGCTGCTGTCGATGCTCATGACCTTGGATTCTCGCAGGATTCGCGCGTAACGCGGTGCTGGAACTTCGTGCAATGAATCGCATCAGAACGTTTTCCATACGAAAGCGGATGCGCAAGTAGACTTCGTCGATGCCCGCACAGATCGTGTTCATCTCGTTGTACCTCGGGCTGATCTCCGGGCGGCAGCCTGTCGAGCTGCATGCCGGCCCGGAAGTGAAATCAATCCGCATACTCGTCGACGGACGCGAGGCGGCGATGCTGAAAGCTCCCCCCTGGCGGGCCGTCGTCGATCTGGGCAGCGCGTTTGAGCCGCACGGGCTGGTTGCGGTGGCTTACGACCGCGATGGCGACGAGATCGGCCGCACGTCGCAGACCATCAATCTGTCCCGCCCCTCGGCGGAGCTGACGCTCGGTCTGCAGAGCGATGAGAAGGGAGTCCCCGTCTCCGTGACACTTCGCTGGGAGCATGTGTTCGCCGCGAAACCGTCGCGCGCAACGGTCAGCATCGATGGACAGAAGTTGCGCGTCGATGAGCAGTTTCACGCACGCCTCCCGGCACTCGACGCCGCGCATCCTCACGTGATCGAGGCGGAGATGCGCTTCGACGACGGTGTGACGGCGCGGCGCGAACTGGTGATCGCCGGAGGGCAGGCCGGCGACTCGATCAGCACCGAGCTGACGCCGGTGGCGTTCACGGGAAAGGTTCCCGGAAAACAGCAGACGCTCGACGGTTGCCTGTCGCTCAACGGTAACCCGCTGCAGACCAGAGGCGTCGAGACCCCGGACGCGCAGGTGCTCGTGGTACGCGAGCCGAATGCCGCGGAGACGCTGGCGGCGCTCGATCCCGGCCATTCCAGCAGGCGTAGCTGGCGCGAAACGGAGGAGCTGAACCATCGGAATGCCCTCGATCCGGGGACGATGATGACCTACACCTGGCCGATCGCCAAACACCTCGAGGCCGCGGGGCATGTGGCCTCGACGGTCTTCCAGACCTCAGCGAGCGTGTCGTCGGTCTACGCCGGGATGCTCGAGTTTCTGATACTGGACTACGTCGAGGCCAGCGGGCAGGGGGTGGTCGACCCGAACAGCCGCCGGCGCTTCGCCGACGCCGCGGCGGTGGCCGGTCTCAATGCCAGCACCGGCGCGCATCGCCGCGCCGTGGTCCTGGTACTGAGCCGGTCGGCGGACCAGAGCACGATCGAGCCGGCGCAGGCACGGCACTATCTCGAGGCCATCGGTGTGCCGCTGTTCGTCTGGTCGCTGACAGGTCCGCGTCCCGATCTGGCCGTGTCGTGGGGAGAGATCGACGACATCTCCGACCCGAGGCAATTCCGGGCGGCGGTGAAGCGGCTGCGCGCGTCACTGGCGTCGCAGCACATCGTTTGGGTGGCCAGCGATCCGCTGAGCGCGTTGCACGTCGAAGCCGATCCGCGATGCGGGATCACGCCGCTGGCGAAACTCGGACGGTGATCTGCGCTACGCGCGTTGTCTGCGCCTTCGGCGCGTTGTCGGTTGTCTGCGCGCTGCGGCGCGCGTGATCGATACTGAAGGGCTTGGAAGGCCTTTGATTAGTGACCACGCGCCGCAGCGCAGACAACCGACAACGCGGCAAAGCCGCAGACAACGCGCGTAGCGCAGTGGGCGGTGAGCATCGTCATGCGATCGGCTGCGTGCGAAGCGGCGACTCGAGCTGGACGAGACCGTCGAGCAGGTGCTCGTCGACGCCCGGATCGATGGCGCGGACCAGCGTCAGGACGCGCCCGACGTGCTGGATCACCACCAGCAGCGCTCCGTAGAGCGGCTCGGCCTTCGAGCGTTCGCCGGTCTGAAACGGAAAGCGGCGGCCGATGAGGTGCGGATCGAGCGAGTTGAGGCTGCCGACCGCCTGATTCACCGCCCAGACGAGGCGGTCGCCGAGCTCGTGCGGTGGATGGATGTTGCGGGAGTGGCGCGCCGTGTCGGAGAGACGGTCGATGGCGCGGCAGAGCGCGCGAAGCTCATTCTCCAGCGGGCCGCGCCGTGCGTCGTCGGAGGAGAGATTGGCGTAAGGGCCGTAGAGGAGCTCGATCCGCCGCCGCAGATCGTGATCCACTTTCCACGACATCCATTCCGCGGAGGGGACGTGCCGCATCGGTTCGTTGCGGCCCCATGTTTCGAGCAGTGACCGCCCAGCGGCGGCCTCTTCGGCGTCAGTTGCGAGCATGTCATTCATCTGTTAGGGTCGCGCACCTATGAGTCCTGACCCGACGCAGTTCGAGGAGCCCCTTCTGCAGCTCCGGCGGCGGATCGAGGAGACCGCCGCGGCTGAAGGAGATTCCGATCAGCTGGCGGCGTTGCAGGCCGAGCTTACCAAAGTCGCCGACGAAATCTACGCCAACCTCACCCCCTGGCAGAAAACGCTCGTGGCCCGGCATCCGCAGCGACCCTACACGCTCGACTTCATCGGCCATCTTTTCGAGGAGTGGACGGAGATCCGCGGCGACCGTAAGTTCGCTGACGATCCGGCCATCGTTGCCGGTTTTGCACGCTTCCGCGGTACGCCGTGCGCGATCATCGGCCACCAGAAGGGGCGGAACACCAAAGAGAAGATCTACCGCAACTTCGGCCAGCCGCGGCCCGAGGGTTTCCGCAAGGCGCTACGGGTGATGAAGCTGGCGGAAAAGTTCAACCTCCCGATCTTCACCTTTGTCGACACCCCGGGCGCCTATCCCGGCCTGGGGGCGGAGGAGCGCGGCCAGGCCGAAGCGATCGCCGTCAATCTGCGGGAGATGGCCATGCTCACGGTGCCGGTGATCGTCATCGTCATCGGCGAAGGCGGCAGCGGCGGGGCGCTGGCGCTGGGAGTCGGCGACCGCGTCTTCATGCTCGAGCATTCCGTTTACTCGGTGATCTCGCCCGAGGGATGCGCGGCCATCCTTTGGAAAAACCCCTCGGCGGCCGCCGAGGCGGCAGCGGCAATGCGCATCACGGCATCCGATCTGAAACGGCTGGCCATCATCGACGAGATCGTTCCCGAGCCGAACGGCGGCGCCCACGCCGACCCCGGCAAGGCGGCCACACTGCTCGCGCCGTACCTCGAGAAGGCGCTGAAAGAGCTGCAGAAACTCAAGCCGGCCGCCCTTCCGGAGGAGAGGTACAAGAAGTTCCGGAAGATGGGGGTCGTGGAGAAGTAGCAGAAACCAGAAACCAGAAACTAGAAACCAGAAATGGCGGCGGAGCGCAGCATTCTGGTTTCTGGTTTCTGGTTTTTCTCTGTGCCTCTGTGGTTAAAGCCTTTTCTTCACCGAGGTGGTGGCGATGGTTCCGTAGGTGAGACGACCAGCGGCAATTCGATGAAGCTCGCCTGCTCGGGCGTGTGGTAGATCCGCTGCGTCGCCTTTCGGTAGTCGCCGGGCTTGGCCCAGAAGATGTTGGGGACGAAGGTCTGAGGATTTCTGTCGTACAGCGGGAACCAGCTCGACTGGATCTGGACCATGAGCCGGTGTCCCGGTTGGAAGACATGGTTGGCGGTAGGGAGAGCCCAGCGGTAAAGAAGGGGCGTGTCGGACGAGATCGCCTGGGGCGTTTCCAGACTCTGACGATAGCGGCCGCGGAAGATGTCGGCCGAAATCATCAATTGATAGCCGCCCATCTCCGGCTGACCGGCCACCTCGTCCGGGTAGACGTCGATGAGCTTCACCACCCAATCCGAGTCGCTGCCGCTCGTCGAGGCGACGAGATTCGCGATCGGCTGACCGCTGATCTTCACCGGCGCGGTCAGAACGTCCGAGACGAACACCAGCACGTCCGGTCGGCCTGACGCCTCGCGCTGGTCGTCGACGAGCCAGCGCGCCCAGCCCGCGCCCTCTTCGACGATGGGACGCGCGCGAAACGGCACGGGCTTGGCGGGATCGGAAACGTATTCGTCGTACGCAGCGGCGCTGGGCTTGGGTGCGTTAAATCCGAGCGCGAGACCGGCGCCGAGGTAGAGCGGCGTAGCCTTGACCGTACAGCCGGTGGCGCAGCCGGCCGGCCATGAGGGGAGACGTCGCCAGGTGTTCGTGCCGGTCTCGAACGCCGTGACCGGCGCGACGTCGGCTTTCGGTGCATCGTCCTTGAGGTAGTGATCCAGGAATGGGCGAAGGATCTCGCGCCGGAAGGTGAGCGCGGTATCGCTTCCGAAGTGCAACGGGCCGAGCGTGCTCCCTTCGCGGATCTCCTGACCGTGATGCCACGGTCCCATGACCAGGAACACCTTGTCATTGTCCCGGTCCTTCGGTTTGATGGCCCTGTAGACGGCCATGGCGCCGTAGATGTCCTCCTGATCCCAGAGGCTGTGGACGAGCATCACCGGCACGCTCAGCGGCTGCGCGGCGAGCACGCGATCGACGGCCTGGTCCCGCCAGAAAGCGTCATACGACGGATGATCGAGCAGCTTTCTCCAGAAACCGACCTGCTCGAGGCCGCGGCGGCGTCCCAGCTCGCCGGCCGATCCGGCATGCATGAACATGTCGTAGTCGTCGAATTGGCTGGTGAACCATTTGGCGTCCCCTTTTCGCGTCCCCTCCTGTTCGTAGATGTAGGACATGCCCTGCTCGCGGAAGGCGCCGTTGTGGAACCAGTCGTCACCCATCCAGCCGTCGACCATCGGGTTCATCGGCACGGATACTTTCAGCGCGGGATGCGGATTGACGAGCGCCATCAGCGGCAGGAATCCGTCGTAGGAGATGCCGAGGATCCCCACCTTGCCGTTGCTCTCCGGGACGTTCTTCACCAGCCAGTCGATGGTGTCGTAGGTGTCCGTGGCGTGATCGACCGGAGTCGGATTCTGCGGCCCATGCAGCGGCCGGTTCATCACGTAATCCCCCTCGGAACCGTGCTTGCCGCGCACATCCTGGATCACGCGAATGTAGCCGCCCTCGACGATGACGTCGGTGGCGTTGTCGTAGCCGAAGAGGTTCGGCCCGAGGTGCGCGCTGTGGGCGTGGCTGGTGAGCTCGTCGGCGTCGTACGGTGTTCGGGTCAGGAGGATGGGGGCGCGTTTGGCGCCGCGCGGAACGAGGATGACCGTGTGCAGCTTGACCCCGTCGCGCATCGGGATCATGACTTCACGCCGGACATGATCGAAGCTGTCGTTGGAAGGGACGAGCTTGTCGGGCGTCTCGCTCGGGAGGGCGGGATACTTGGCCGCCGGCGTCGTCTGCGCGATCACGCCGGGTACTGCAACGAGGATCAGGAGGATCGAGAGCGAGAGCTGCAGTCGAATGCGGGCGGTCAGCCTCATATCAGTTGTGTTCCTTTGCGGCGCATTCTATTCGCGTCGCGCGTATGCCGTGGTCATCGTGTCTCCCACAACGCTCGAATAGGAACGGCGAAAAAACGGTCGCCGAAGCTTGCGGTGATCTCACCGTCGTAGAGCACTACTCCGGCGACGAAGTGTTTTCCGGCTGCTTCCCGAAGCTTTTGCATGCCGCGGAAGTCGTTCATCGTCACGGTGGCCGACGCCTTGACCTCCACTCCCACCACTTCGCTCGCACCGCGTTCCAGCACGATGTCGACCTCAGCGCGATCCCTGTCGCGAAAGTGGAAGAAGCCGATCTGCTCGTCGCGCCAGCTTGCCTGTCGCCGCAACTCCTGAAAGACGAAGGTCTCCAGAAGTTGTCCGAGCAACGACCGATCGGCCGTCAGCGACGAAGCATCCGCGCCCAGCAGCGCGCACGCCAGTCCGCTGTCTCCGAGATGCAGTTTGGGCGTCTTCACGAGGCGGCTGAGCCGGTTGCTATGCCATGGGGGGAGCGTCTCCAGGAGGAAGACGCGCTCGAGCAATGTGACGTAATCGCGAATGGTCTGCCGGCTGAGTTGGAACGGTGCCGCGAGATCCGCGACGTTCAGTAGCCGCGCGGTCTGTGCGGCTGCGAGTGAGAGCAGCCGTGGCAATGCATCCAACGCGCTGATGCGTGCGAGATCCCTCACGTCGCGTTGAACAATGGCTTCGAGGTAGTCGCGATACCAGGTTGCGCGACGCCGCTCGGTGGGCCGCGTCAGGGCCGCGGGATATCCACCCGCGGCGATCCGCTCGGCGAGCTGTCCGCCCAACCGCTCGGTCTGCCGGGTTTTGAATCCGCCTCCGAACAAGACGTCGAGAAACGCTGGTGGACGCCGCGCAAGCTCGCACTGCGCCAGCGGATGAAGCCGCAGGATCTGCATCCGGCCCGCCAGCGAGTCCGCCAGCTTCGGCAGGAGGAGCACATTGGCCGAGCCAGTCAAGATGAAACGGCCAGCCAGGCGCTTGCGGTCGACGGCCGTTTTCAAGGCACCGAAAAGCGCCGGCACGTGCTGCACCTCATCGAGGATCGTGTGCTCCGGGAGATCGGCTACGAAGCCCGCCGGGTCGGCCAGTGCGGCGGCGCGCGCCACATCATCGTCGAAGGTAATGTAGGCGTAGCCCATCCGGTCGCCCACCGCGCGCGCGAGTGTAGTCTTGCCACACTGTCGCGGGCCGTGGATCAGCACAACCGGCGAATCCTCGAGCGCCTCAGTCAGGCGCCGTTCGGCGTAGCGCGGATAGAGGCCGGTTTCCGTCATCGGCTGATCGTAACCTTTGGGTTCGGCTGATCGCAAGGTTAGGGTTCGGCTGATCGTAAGGTTCGGCGCCGTCGATTGCGTGCGAGGCCGAGGCTTGTCGCGGCAAGACCCGCGTTGAGAAAAGGCCTGCCCCGAACCTCTCCCGGGTAGCGTTACGGCTTCGACGCGCGGCGCTTTTCGGCAGCTTCCAGCCAGCCACGCCGGAGCGCTTCTGCCGGAATGCTCGACGTGCAAGGCTTGATGTCGAGAATCGGTGTTCCATCGAGCATGTCCACTCCATGAACGTGCAGCGACGTCCCTTCGCGTCTTAGAAGCTCGACGACGGTGAGAGCAATCGGATTCGGACGGAACGGAGAGCGCGACGCGAAAACGCCATGCGGAACCTCCTCGCCACGCGGTGAGGCAAGGAGGTCGAAGCCTTGCGAGCGATCGAACACCCAGAGGACGAAGAGATGGGAAAAGCCCTCGATATCGGTCAGGCCAACCTCGAGCTCGGGAAGGATCTCCAGCGTGCCGTTCGCTTCATGCTTCGTACCCGGTCCCTTCGGAATCTGGGCCGTCTCTCTGAAGGGAGTTCTTGCCACTCCGATGGCCCGTGGCATGAAGAGCGGCTGTGGTGTCGTCATCGCGATTTCCACTGTACCAGTGAGGCGGTAACGTACGAAGCCAATCAGGTTTGTCGCGGCGCAACCCGCATTGAGGGATACTGCACGCGCGGCAACGGCCGGCACGTTCGCAGGAGAGGATCTCATGCAGCTCGGCATCGTCGGACTCCCTTTTTCAGGAAAGACCACCCTCTTTCAGACCGTCACGAAGACGCATCTCGATCCCGCGGCGAGCGGGAAAACGGATGCCCACCTCGGAATCGCCAAGGTTCCCGACGAGCGTCTGGATCGATGTTCGGCTCTCTTCCATCCGAAGAGCACCGTCAACGCCACGATCGAGTTCGTCGATGTGGCCGGACTGAAGAAAGGGGCCAGTGGCACGACGCAGTTCACCACCAGCTTCCTGTCGGCGGTGAAGACCAACGACGCCCTGATCCAGGTGGTTCGCCTCTTCGCCAACGATGCCGTGCCGCACCCGGACGGCAGCATCGATCCGCTGCGTGACGTGGCCACCTTCGAGACCGAGTTCATCCTCGGTGACATGACCGTGCTGGAAGCGCGCATCGAGAAGATCCACAAGCAGATCGGGCGGCCGAATGACGAGCCGCTGAAGAAGGAGCTGCCGGTGCTGGAGAAGTGCCTGGCCCTCCTCCAGGCGGAGAAGCCGCTGCGGAACGAGGCGCTCTCGCCCGAAGAGCTGCAGATTCTCAAGACCTACCAGCTCCTCTCGATCAAGCCGATGCTGATCGCCCTTTCCCTCGACGAGTCGCAGCAGCCGGTCATGGAGGAGGAGGTCGGCCGCATCGCCGCGGCGAAGGCGGGGCTGGGCACGCGGGTGGCCGCCTTCTTCGGCAAGATCGACATGGAGATGTCCGAGCTGTCCGGGGACGACGCCCGGGTCTTCATGGCCGAATACGGGATACTGGAGTCGGCGCTCGATACGCTGATCCGCGAGGCCTATGCGCTGCTGGGGCTGCAGTCGTTCCTGACGGTGGGGGAGGATGAATGCCGCGCCTGGACCATCCGCGCCGGCATGACCGCGCAGGAGGCCGCCGGCGTCATCCACACCGACTTCATCAAGAACTTCATCCGCGCCGAGGTCGTTCACTACGACGACTTCATCGCCGCGGGAGGATCGTTTGCAAAGGCAAAGGAAGCCGGCCACTGGCGACTGGAGGGGAAGGGGTACATCGTGAAGGATGGGGACATCCTCAACATCCGGCACAGCTAGCGCTAACCGCCACGGCCAACATGGGCGACTCAGGCTTCATCGGCGACAAGAATCGTACGGTCACGGGCTGGTTCCGATGGCCTCGACTGCCTCGTGTCGCAAAGGGGCTCGATTTGCGTTGGAAGCCAACACCGCGGCACGAGCTGCATGAACGATAAGTCCTCCCTCGCGCGAACATCCTGATGCACGCGCATGGAGAAAATCACCTTCCGAGGACCTCTCAGATAGCAGATGTACGGTTTGGTTCATGTTGTGAATCCCCTCCGCTGGTGGCCGGGCCCGCCGTTCGCCAAGGCAAAAGAAGCGGGACACTGGCGCCTTGAGGGGAAGGGACATCCTGAATATCCTGCACAGCGGAAAGGGCCTTGATCTATGCGATCATCTGCCATCCTTGTAACCCCCGAAAGGCCGAAAATCACCATGCGCGTCGTGCGGCTCGCTTCCGCTCTTTTCGCGCTGTTTCCCGCGGTTCTCCTCGCCGGGGGCTTCTCCCGCGGTCACGATTTTCATTTGCCGACCGAGGCGGAGAAGGCACTGAAAAGCGAAGACGGTTCTCCGGCCGCCGTGCTTGACTGGGTGCGCCTGGACGACAATACCGACGGCATTGAAGCCGAGTACGTCCGCATTAAGATCTTCACCGACGAAGGGAAGAAATACGGCGACGTCGAGGTGCCGTACTTCAATGCCTATCCGATGTTCGGACTCGTCACCGACATTTCCGCGCGAACGATCCATGCGGGTGGGACCATCGTTCCGTTCGACGGTAAGGTTTTCGACAAAGTGCTGTACAAGTCCGGCGGAATATCCGGCGGCGTATCGCTGCGCGCCAGAACCTTCAGCCTCGCCGACGTGCAGCCGGGGAGCATTCTCGAATATCGCTTCCTGCTGCGGCACGCGGCAAACATGCTGACCGACACGTTCTGGGAGTTGCAGCGCGACATCCCTCTTCTTCATGCGAAGCTGACGCTTCGCCCGTACCCGGCAGGCGATTTCCAGACGTTTTTTACATACGCCGGACTGCCGGCGGGGAAGGTCCCGGTCAGGAGTCCCGATCGCACGCACTACGATCTGGAGGTCGATCACATCCCGCCGTTTTTGCGGGAGGAGTATGCGCCGCCCGAGGAGGAGCTCAAGCCTCACGTGGCGTTCTACTACACGAGCAGTCACCTTCGGCCCGATGAATTCTGGAAGGCGCAGGCGCAGCAGTACGTGAAGACCATCGAGACCTTCATCGGCTCGCCAGCCCAGTTCGCCGCCGCCCGAGCGGCGGCGGCATCAAACGACACGAGAAGTGCGGATGAGAAGGCTCGGAAGATTTACGCGCGCACGCAGAAGTTGCGTAATCTCAGCTTCGGCACCGACAGTTCGAAAACGGCCGCGAGCCGCAGCGCGCTTGACGTGCTTAACGCGGGTGCTGGATTCAGCGACGAGATCAGCCGTTGCTTCGTGGCACTGGCGCGCGCGGACGGGCTCGATGCCGTGGCCGTGCGCGTAGCGCCGCGCAATCGCTCGTTCTTCAGCGACAAGATTCCTGACGCCGGTCAGATGAGTGGCGAGATCGCGCTGGTCATGATCGACGGCAAACCGGTCTATCTCGATCCGGGAACGCCGGGTGCTCCTTACGGCGTCGTGTCGTGGGAGAAGACGGGCGTGCCTGCCATCCGCATGTCCAAAGGCGGTCCCGAGTGGATCAAGACGCCGGCAGGCGCGCCCGCCGAAGCAGTGACGCAGCGCAAGGCCGATCTTCGCATCGAAGACGAGGGTTTGAAGGGGACGGTGACCGCCACCTTCACCGGACAGGAGGCGTTGATCCGCCGCCTGCGGGGAGACGATGAGGCGGCGCGCAAAAAGGCGATCGAAGAGGAAGCGAAGGGGTGGTTTCCGAACGGCGCAATCCTGAAGCTCGTCAAGGCGGACGATTTATCGTCATCGGCCGACGCTGTCGTGGCCACATTCGACCTCGAGTTGCCGAACGTCATGTCGTCGGCGGGAACCCGCACGCTCGTCCCGCTGTCGGTATTCACCACTACCTCGAAAAATCCGTTCGCGCCGAGCACGCGCACCCAACTGATTTACTTTCCATACGCGCGGAGCACGCGGGACGAGGTGACGATCACCGTTCCGGCGTCGATGGAGATCGTCTCGCTACCGCAGGCGGCGGACGTGAGCGCGGGCGTGCTGAAGTACAGCAGCAACGTCCGGCAGAACGGCAATGAAGTGGTGTTTCATCGGACGATGAGCATCGACGCGATGTTCGTCGAGCGCCAGTACTACGGCGCGCTCCGGAACTTCTTCGCCGCGGTTGGCAACGCCGACCAGCGTCCGCTGGTGATCAAGAGAGCCGGGAATTGATTTCTTCACGGCTCGCTGTTGCTGCAGCCGTTCTCGCCGCCGCGCCGTTCGCGCGAGCGGCGCCGGATTGGGTGGTCATGGCCGCGCATACGTCCGCTCCGGCGTATGCGGCAAGCGCAAGCGCGGTGATCCTCTACGACTTCACCGCGGTTTCGGTCACTGGCGACACGGTCTCGACACGCCGGCGCCGCGTGATCAGGATACTGACGGCGGCGGGACGCGATCTGGCCGAGATCGATCTTGTGCTCGACCGCGCCACAAAGCTTGGCTATCTCCATGCCTGGAGCATCACCAACGGCGTGGAGAAGGAAGTGGGGGAGCGCGACGCCATCGAGACGGCCGCATTCGGTGACGTCTACGACGATCTGCGCGTAAAGGTCCTGCGGATCCCCGCGGCGCAGCCCGGGAGCGTGATCGCGTACGAGTACGAAGAGAGCACGCGTCCATGGGCGATGGAAACGACCTGGCATTTTCAAAGCGATGTTCCCGTGATCGAGACGACGTTTGCGCTGGCGCTGCCGGCGGGCTGGTCGTATGACGCGCACTGGTTTCATCGCGACGCCGTCGCGCCGTCGGCTGGTCCCGCTGGGGCGGTTTGGACTCTTCACGATGTTCCGGCGATCGGCGACGAGCCGCGGAGACCGTCCCTGAGTGCACTCTCCGGCCGCCTCTCCATCAGCTTCGGCGCGAAGGGGGGCCGGTCGTGGAGCGATATCGGGCGCTGGTACGCGCTGCTCGCCGATCCGCGCTGCGCGGCATCGCCGCAAATGAGCGCGAACGTGCACGCTCTGGCCGCGGCGGATGCCCCGGCGGTCGATCGAGTCCGCGCGCTCGGTGCGTTCGTGCAGCAGCAGGTGCGCTATGTGGCCGTGGAGATCGGTATCGGCGGGTATCAGCCACACGCCGCGGCGGATGTCTTCTCGAACCGTTACGGCGACTGCAAGGACAAAGTGACCGTGCTGCGCACGATGCTGCGGGAAGCGGGGATCGAGTCGCACTACGTGCTCGTCAACACCACGCCGGGCGTCGTCGATGCAGACTTCTCCACCGCCGGCGTGTTCAATCACGCCATCATCGCTGTTCTCCTTCCGCCGGGAGCCTCCCTGAGCGGCATTTACTCCTCGGTTCAGCATCCGCGCCTCGGCACGCTGCTGTTCTTCGATCCGACGAGCGCTGTGGCGCCGGTCGGATATCTGCCGCAGTATCTGCAGCGGAGCCGCGGATTACTCGTGACCGCTGATGGTGGAGAGCTGGTCGAGCTGCCGGCCGCGCCGCCCGCGGCAAATCAGTTGCGGCGGCATGCGGCGTTCCGCCTTGATGAGAACGGTACACTCAGTGGCGAAGTCGAAGAAGTGCGCAGTGGGGAGATCGCCGCCGATCTGCGCGCGCTATTGCGGCCGCTCAAAGCCAGCGATCGCATCGGCGCGATCGAGTCGGGCGTTGCCGGTTCTCTCGGCGACTTCCACGCAACGGATATGAAGATCGAGAACCTGGACCAGTCCGGTACCGACCTTCTGATTCGCTACAGAGTGGCCGTGCCCGGCTACGCGAAGCGGACGGCCGGCATGGTGCTCGTTCGCCCGCGCGTCCTGGGCCAGAAGGAAGAGACGATCGTCGATGCCTCCCACCGCGAATACCCGTACGTCACCGACGGTCCCTCGCTTCAGACCGATGACTTCGAGATCACCTTTCCCGGCTCGCTGCATCTCGACGAGCTTCCGCCGCCCGTGTCGCTGTCGAACGAGCTCCTGAGTTACTCGAGCAGCTCGCACGCCGCGGAGGGGAAACTGATGTTCCAGCGGCAATACGAGATGCGGGCGTTTTCCGTGCCGCCCTCGAAGCTCCCCGAGTTGAATCGCGCCTTCTCGAAAATCGCCGCCGACGAACGCGGCAATGCGGTGTTCACCGAGAAGCCGTAGGGGGTAGGTTGCCAGCCAACCCGGCCAGCCGTGTCGGTTGTGTGCGGGGAGAGCAGGCGTCTCGCCGGGCGGTGGGTGTCGCCAACAGCAGGGTTGAGCTTGAAAACTCGGATCGGGGCGCTTCCGTCTTTGGCCAACAGTTCCGTTCGCCTTCGTCCCCACCGTCGGGCGAGACGCCCGCCGGGAGCAGGCGCGGACGCCTGCTCTCCTTTGTCGAAGTGATAGGGTTGACGGAGTGAGTGTGATTGTCTAAACTTAGTCCGACTAACTTAGTCTTGTGAGAGCGACATGGTCACCGTGAATATTCATGAAGCGAAGACGCAGCTTTCCAAGCTGGTCGATCAAGCCGTCAAGGGCGAAGCGTTCATCATCGCCAAGGCGGGCAAGCCGCTGGTGAAGGTTGCGGCCCTGGATGCTCCGCCGGTGCCGAAGCGGCTGGGATTTCTGGCGGGCGAGATTGCCGTGCCGAAGGATTTCGACCGCATGGGCGAAGCCGAGATCGCGGCCCTGTTCGGTATCGTTGCGTGAAGCTCCTGCTGGATACGCAGATCCTTCTCTGGGCGGCCGGCCAGCCTGAGCGTCTTTCCGTCGCGGCGCGCAAGCTGCTCAACGATCCGAGTAACGAGCTCCTCTTCAGTGCTGCCAGCCTGTGGGAGATTGCGATCAAAAACACACTCGGCCGCGAGGACTTCCGCGTCGAGCCCCGTCTACTGCGCCGCGGGCTGCTCGACAACGGCTACACCGAGTTGCCCATCACGGGGCAACACGCGGTGAGCGTCGATGGCTTGCCTCCATTGCACAAAGATCCGTTCGATCGCATCCTGGTTGCTCAGGCTCTCACCGATGGCATCACGCTGGTCACTGCCGATGCGCAACTGGTTCGGTATCCCGGTCCGGTACGCAAGGTGTAAGCAGTTCCGGGAACCTCGTACCGCGATACGATCCCGCCATGCGGCAGATCGCTCTCTTCCTCTTCCTCCTCGCCTCAGCGGCGACGCTGACCGCCCAGATTAACGACTCCGAAGTCTGGGTCGGTTCGCTCGACATGGCCCGTGGCCGCTTCGTCGTCTCGAACCTGGTCAACATCTCCAAGCATCCGGGATACGACAACCAGCCGGCGTTCTTTCCGGATGGGAGAGTGGTGTTCACGTCGCAGATCGCGGTGCTCGATGAGACGGGGCATGCGGTGCAGGCAGTGATCCACGATTTCGCGAGCGGCACGTCGGCGCCGGTTCCGGGAGCGCTCGGGTTCAGTCCCACGCCGGCGGCGGATGGATCGCTGATGCTGCTGCGCGAGGGGAAGGTGTGGCTTCACGAGGCCTCGGGGAAAGAGCGCACGCTGACGGAGACGAACGACGCGGGCTACTTCTGCCGCTTCGACGACCGGACGTGGGTTCTTTTCATGAACGACAAGCAGCGCCGCATCGTCGTCTATGACGCGATGACGAAGGCGCTCGATACGATGGCGGTCGGTGCGGGGTCGGCGCCGATCCGCATTCCGGGCAAGCGGGCGGTGACCTTCGTCGCCGTCGAGCCGTTTCCGGCTCCGGAAGGCGAAGCGGCGAAGAGCGCGCCGCCTCGCAAGTTGTTCCTGCGGCAACTCGACCTCGGCAACCGCCTGGTGACGACGCTGACCGCGGTTCCCTTCCCCACCTCGGGGAGCCACGTCCGGACTTCGCGCGGCACGCTCCTCATGGCCTCCGCGCACACCATCTACGAGTGGAATCCAGCGCATCCCGATGAATGGCGTCCCGTGGCCCAGTTCGATGATCCGGAGCTGCAAGGACTCACGCGAATCGCGCTCAACCCGCGCGGCGATCGGATCGCCCTGGTCTCGACGCCGAGGGATGAGACGATCATCCGCGACTCGCGGGCGGCATCGAACGAGGCGCTGGCCGCCCACAACGCGGCGGCATTCGCACAGGTGCTGAGGGACGACGTCATCGTCACCGCGGCGAGCGGGAAGGTGATTCAGGGTCGCGCGGCGATGCGGCAGGAGATCGAGTCGCGCTGGAAAGCGCAGCCGGACCTCGTGTTCGTTCGAACGCCGGCGTCGATCGAGATCAGCCGCAGCGATCCCTCGGCATCGGAACGGGGAACATGGACGGGACACGCAACGACAACCGCCGGTCCGGCCGATTGGCGCGGCGACTACATGGCAGTTTGGCGAAAGACGGTGAGCAGCGCGGGATTGCCATCGTGGGCGATCGCGACGGAAGTGTTCGTCGCACTCGATTGCAGCGGCGCTGGGTGTGCGGCGCGGTAGGCCAACTACGGGCGCGGGACTTGCGTTCGTGTAACGCCATTCCTGCATCGGCCGCTCTCCATCGTTGCCCTTCTTTTGATCACCCAGGCCGCAAGCGCCGCCAGCGTTCCCGATTCGTCGCTCAAAGCCGGCGACTCATCGATCACTGTCGGCTTCTCCGAGGAGGTTCCGCAAGCATTTCGAACGCTCGTGGAAAACTGGGTTCACGATGCGGCGGATGCGGTGATGACGGTCTATGGCCGCTATCCCGTCAAGCAGGTGATGATCAGGGTGGAGGTCGGGCTCGGCGGGCATGGTGTGAGCAGCGGCAGAACCTTCGACGGGCGGCTGATCAAAGTGCGCATGGCATCGGATGTGACTCGGGCAATCCTCCGCTCCGACTGGATCCTGACTCACGAGATGTTTCACCTCGGCTTTCCCGACACCGAGGCCAATTGGATCGGGGAGGGCTTGTCGACCTACCTGGAGCCGCTGGCCCGCGCGCGGGCGGGACAGCTCGGTGCTGACGAAGTCTGGGGCAGCATGATGGACGGCTTCCCGAAAGGCCTTCCCGCCGCCGGTGACATGGGCCTCGACAAAACGCCGACCTGGGGCCGCACCTACTGGGGCGGAGCGCTGTTCTGGCTGCTCGCCGACGTCGAGATCCGCCAGAAGAGCGGTAACCGAAAGTCGCTCGACGACACCCTTCGCGCCATCCTTGTCGAAGGAGGAACCGGATCAGAGAACTGGCCGGAGGAGAAGATCTTCCGCCGTGGTGATGCCGCCATCGGAATGCCGATCCTTGAAGAACTACACGAACGCCTTGGTGCTCACCCGGAGACGACCGATCTCGCCGCGTTCTGGGCGCAACTCGGCGTCAGCCGAAAGGGGCGCGCGGTCGTTTTCAATGAGGACGCGCCGCTGGCAGCGATCCGGCGTGCGCTGACGAGTGGCAAAGCTGGTCACTGATCGGATTCACGACACCGGGAGAGCGGGCGTCCCGCCTGCTCCCGGCGGGCGTCTCGCCCGACGGTGGGGGACGAACGCAAACATAAATGTTGGCGAACGATGGCGGAGTCTCGATCCGCGTTTCCAGGTTCAACCCTGCTGCTCCGGGGACCCACCGCCGGGCGAGACGCCGCGCCGGGAGCAGGCGAGACGCCCGCTCTCCTGTCCAGGCTCTGGCGCTTCCGCGCGGGCGATCGTGGTGTTCATGCGGCCAACGCAGTGAGCGGAGAGCGGGCCAGCGGCGTGCCGACTCTCGCCTTGCAGAGGCCGGATTGCGCTGGTCGTCCCGGAATAGAGCCTCGTTCTGTGTCTTACTATTCAGGCTCTTGCTGCCGCCGATCCAACTGAAAACCGTTCTCATACCCGCGCAATCCTTCGTCATGGGATCGGACGACGGCCGTCCCGACGAGGGTCCCGTCCATCGCGTGTGGGTCGATGCGTTTGCGATCGGTCTCACGCAGGTGACCAACGGCGAATACGCGGCGTTTGCGAAGGCGACCGGCCGTCCGTTGCCGCCGTCGCCGTTCGTCGATCCGGAGCAGCCGGTCGTGGCGGTGTCGTGGTTCGACGCCGTGGCATTCTGCGAGTGGATGGGAGGACGTCTGCCGACCGAGGCGGAGTGGGAGTGCGCGGCACGGGGAGGGGTGGAAGGGATGCGCTATCCGTGGGGGAACGAGTTGCCGCCGCACGACGAGATGGATGGGCCGCGTCCAGTCGGCCGAGGGGCGCCGAATGCCTATGGTCTCTTCGACATCTGCGAGAACGTTCACGAATGGTGCAGCGACTGGTATGCGGCTGATTTCTATCGTTCGTCGCCGGAGCGGAATCCGCTCGGTCCGGAGACGGGGACCCGCCGCGCCTCGCGGGGCGGTTCCTGGCGGCATCAGATCAAGGTCAGCCGCTGCGCGGCGCGATCGAGCCTTCCGCCGGAGTTTGAATATGCGGACTACGGCTTCCGGATTGCGCGCTCGGTGAAAGGCAGTTAACTGCTTTCCAGAGGCAGCTCGCTGCCTTCCAGAGGCAGTTCGCTGCCTTCCAGAGGCAGTTAACTGTCTTCCAGAGGCAGTTAACTGTCTTCCAGAGGCAGTTTAACTGCCTTCCAGAGGCAGTTCGCTGCCTTCCAGAGGCAGTTAACTGTCTTCCAGAGGCAGTTACCTGTCTTCCAGAGGCAGTTTAACTGCCTTCCAGAGGCTGTTTAACTGCCTTCCAGAGGCAGTTAACTGTCTTCCAGAGGCAGTTTAACTGTCTTCCAGAGGCAGTTAACTGTCTTCCGGAGGCAGTTTAACTGTCTTCCAGAGGCAGTTTAACTGTCTTCCAGAGGCAGTTACCTGTCTTCCAGAGGCAGTTTAACTGTCTTCCAGAGGCAGTTAACTGTCTTCCAGAGGCAGTTAACTGTCTTCCTGAGGCAGTTAACTGTCTTCCAGAGGCAGTTAACTGTCTTCCAGAGGCAGTTAACTGTCTTCCAGAGGCAGTTAACTGTCTTCCAGAGGCAGTTAACCCGCATCTTGTGCAAGTATCCTGTTCTGCATGGCCGCAATTGCTGATTCCTTCGCTCTCGTCCTGACCGGCGGCGGCGCACGCGCGGCGTATCAGGTTGGTGTTCTGCGCTGCCTGGCGAGGCATCTTCCGGAGGACAGCTTCAACGTCATCACCGGCGTCTCCGCCGGGGCGATCAACGCGGTCTTCCTCGCTTCGCGCAGTGCGGCGCTGTCGGTGGTCGTCGATGAATTGTCCGAGGTCTGGCGGTCGCTCAAGTTGAAAGACGTGATCCGGATCGAGGCCGGGTCGCTGGCGCGGAATGTCTTTGGTTGGGGGACGAAGCTCATCTCAGGCGGAGCGCAAGTGGCACCGCGCGTCCATGGGCTGGTCGATACCACGCCCCTTCGGGACGTTCTGGTGCGGCTCTTTCCCTCGAACGAGAGTGGGAAGATCGCCGGGATCGCCGAGAACATCGCCCGCTGTCAACCGAGGGCGGTGGCGGTGACCGCGCTCGACTACACCACCGGTCAGACGGTGACCTGGGCGGACGGGTGTGACATCGAGTCGTGGAAACGCCCGTTGCGGCGCGGCGTGCGCGAGGCGCTCACGGTCGATCACATCATGGCCTCGGCATCATTACCTATGGTGTTTCCCGCCGTCCGGCTGGGGAAGCACTGGTTCGGCGATGGCGGTATCCGGCTCTCCGCGCCGCTCTCGCCGGCCCTGCACCTCGGCGCGACGCGCATGCTGGCGATCTCCACGCACTATGCGAAATCGGTCTCGGAAGCCGACGAGCCGCAGATCGCCGGGTACCCGCCTCCCGCGCAGATCCTTGGGCAGTTGATGGACGCCATCTTTCTCGACGTCATGGACGAGGACACCGTGCGTCTTCAGCGTTCCAACGATTTCCTGCGGGACCTGCCGCCCGAGCTGCGCCACGGCTACCGCCCGGTCGACTTCGCGGTCATCCGCCCCTCCCAGGACATTGGAAAGCTCGCCGCCGAATACGAGCCACAGCTCCCGCGGACATTCCGTTTCCTGACCCGGAGCCTGGGAACGCGCGAGACGTCGAACGCCGATTTCATGAGCCTCTTCATGTTCGTCCCCGAGTACCTGGAACGGCTCATGGAGATCGGCGAGAACGACGCAAATGAGAGGATCGAGGAGATCAAGCGTGTGGCGACGGCACCGGGCAGGGAGCCGGTAAGTAGATTAGTGGATTAGTGGATTAGTGGATTGGTGAGAACGAGTTGGCGGGTTCTGACCTCCTAATCCACTGATCTACTAATCCACTGATCACCAGCTCATCTACGAACCGTAGAGTCCCCACCCCTCACGTACACTGCATCGAATGCTTCACGACTCATGGCACCTTGCCGAGCCGCTGCCGGACATCCCGCTGCTGCCGATTCCGAACGAGAAGCTGCGGGGCATCATCGCCCGGCGGGGGATCACCACCGAGGATGAGTACAGGCGGTATGTGGCGCCGTGTATCGGCGACCTGCACGACCCGGGGACGATTCACGGAATCGGCGAGGCGTGTGAACGGATCGAGCGGGCGGTGCGCGGCCGCGAGACGATCCTCATCTACGGCGACTACGACGTCGATGGCGTGACGTCGATCGTCCTCCTGCAGACGGTTCTTCGCGCGCTGGGGGCCGACGCCGCGCACGTCGTCCCACACCGGCTCGTCGACGGCTACGGTCTCAAGACCTCGGTGATCGACCGAGTCCTCACCGACCGCGACGTCCGGCTGATCATCACCGTCGATTGCGGGATCACCAGCGTCGATCCGGTGCGCCAGGCCATCGAACGGGGGATCGACGTGATCGTCACCGACCATCACCTTCCCCCGGAACTGCTCCCCGCGGCGGCGGCGGTGCTGAACCCCAAGCAGCCGGGATGCGCGTATCCGTTCAAAGAGCTGGCCGGAGTGGGCGTGGCCTTCAAGCTCTGTTGCGAGCTGTTGCGGCGCAGCGGCAAGAAGATGGCCATCGCCTCGCTGCTGAAGATCGCCGCGATCGGCACCGTCGCCGACGTCGCGCCGCTCATCGGCGAGAACCGGACCATCGCCTGGCTCGGTCTGGCCGGTCTGGCCGATCCGCGCAATCCCGGCTTACGCGCTCTGCTACGGCGTCTGGGGATGCTGGGGCGGCCTCTACGAGCGGTAGATGTCGGCTTCAAAATCGGACCGCGCATCAACGCCGCCGGGCGGCTCTCCTCCGCCGAAACCGCCATCGATCTCTTCGCAGCGACCTCCGAGGAAGCGGCATGGACGCTCTGCGCCGAGCTCGATCGGCTCAATGCCGAACGGCAGGAGATTGAAAGGGGAGTGAGGGAGGAGGCGGAGGGGATGGTTGCTGGGTTGCTGGGTTGCTCGGTTGCTGGGTCGAATTCGCCAAGCAACCAGGCAACGGAGATGGTTGCTGAGTTGCAGGGTTGCTCGGTTGCTCGGTCAGATCCGCCAAGCAACCCAGCAACCCAGCAACCCAGCAACCAACGCCCCCGCATCCTCGTCCTGGCCGGCCACAACTGGCACAAAGGCGTTCTTGGCCTTACCGCGGGGCGCATCGCCCAGCGTTATCACCGGCCGACGCTGGCCATTGGAATCGAAGGAGAGCTGGCGGTCGGGTCGGGGCGCAGCATTCCGACGATCAATCTTCACGAGCAGCTCGAGTCGGTTGCGGATCTGTTCACGCACTTCGGCGGACACGAGTTCGCGTGCGGCTTCGCCTTGCCGGCGAGCAACGTCGACGAGTTGCGGCGGCGGCTGGAGGAACGGTTTGCCGCCTTCGACGACGAACTCTTCCGCCGCGAGGCGCAGGTCGATGCCGAAGTGACGCTCGCCGAGGTCGATCGGGAGTTCGTGGCGGCGCACGAGATGATGCAGCCGTTCGGAGCGGGCAACCTGCAGCCGCTCTTTCTCGTCCGCAACGCGAACGTGCTGTCCACGCGCGAATTCGCACCGGACTGCTGCGAGCTGACCATCGATGACGAGACCGGGAAGGCGCTTGCCGTGCTCTGGCCCTCCGCGCGTGCGCTCGCGCCGGAGCTCGTACGCGGTGCGACGGTCGATCTGCTATTTCAGATCGAGCCGGATGGGTATGCGGCGAGCGGGGCGAAGCTGGCGATCGTGGATGCGCGGGCATCCGGGTAAGTCAACGTCAAAAGCAATGTTGAATGTTCAACGTTGAATGGAACTGGGCTGGCAACGCCATTCAACACTCAACATTGAACACTCAACATTCAACATTAGCTTTTGACTCTCGGAACGTTTCCGCGGCGGCCATCAAACTAGGAATAGCACTCACCCATAACAAGTTACTGGCCCCGTGCAGCGCACGATCCGCCTCCTTCGCGTGGCACTTCCCCTCGTCTTCATCGCCTTCGTCGTCGTGATCGCAGTGAATTGGCGGCGCGGCAAACCGCATAAGGACAAGGCTGGCGCCGTCCCGGTGACGTCGACCTTGCGCCCCACCGGAGACAATCCGTCCATCGAGTCGAAGGTGTTCGAGGACACGCAGACCGTCAACGGGCGGGTGGCGTCGCGCATCCGCGCGCAGCGCGTGGTGGCGTTCCAGTCGGGATGGAACACGCTCGAGAACGTTCAGATGACGATCTACCGGCCGACGGGGCTGACCTATGACCTGGTCTGTCCGCTGGCGCAGTTCAACAGCAACACCAAAGAATCCGATGCCAAGGGCGGCGTGCGCGTGACGTCGAGCGACGGTGTCGAGATCACCACCGCGGAGATCCACTTCGACGGCATTCACCTGACGAACCACGTCGCGGTCAACTTCAAGGTCGATCGCTGGGTGGGCAGCGGCGGCTCGCTGGACATGGACGTCCCCGGCGAGATGGTCCGCCTCTACGACAAGGTCGACGCCACCATGGCGCCGGAGGCTCCCGGCGAGTCGCCGCTCAACATCAAGTCGCAGGAAGGGGTCTTCCGCCGCAAGGAAGGCTTCGCCGACTTCACCAAAGACGTCGTGGCCACGCGGGACGCGGACCGTTTCAAGGTCGATCACATGGCCGGCCGCTTCGGCGCCGACCGGAAGTCGCTCATCGCTCTGGAAGGGCAGGGGCACGTCTCGATCGTCATGACCGGGGATGCGACACTCGGCGGCGGGAAGGCAGCCGAATCCGCCGGACGCAAGACGATCACCGCCGACCGCTTCTGGAGCGAGATCGGCGCGAACGGGCAGATCAGCGCGCTTGATTTCATCGGCGACACGGCGCCGGCCCACGCCGTCATCGAGGGACCGCCGAACCGCGACCTCGTCGCGCACACCTTCCGCGTCGGCCTGGCCAACAAGCAGGTCACCGACATGAAGGCGGACGAGAACGTGGTGATGAAGGAGACGTCCCCGATCAAGCGCGAGATGACCTCCGGCCATCTCACGGTCTACTTCGACGCCGCGACGCATCGCGCCGCGAGCGCCAACCTCGATGGCAACGTCCACTACAAGGATCCGAAGAACGACGCCCGTTCCGTGCGGGCGAATTACGACATCGCCAACGACCAGGTCTTCCTCACCGGCGAGCCCGGCTTCTATCCCACGGTGGTCGCGGATGGGCAGATGCTGAAGGCGAAGCTGATCGAATTCTCGCCGCGCGCCGGAACGGCTCGGGCTACCGGCGAGGTGATCGCGCAACTGGTTTCCAAGCAAGTGACCGGCGCACCGACCGCCGTCAGCGCCGACTCCACCAACGTCTTTCCCGCCAACAAGCCGGTCTTCGTCAACTCCGATGTGGTGACGATGCGCCAGGCCACGAAGATTGCCGTCTTCACCGGCAACGTCCGCGCCTGGCAGGACACCAACACCGTCTTCGCGCAGGAGATGCAGGTCATGGGTGCCGGCGATCAGGTCACGGCGCGCGGCAACGTCCGGACGCTGCTCTACAACACCAGCACAAACGCCACCGCCGAGGCGCGCAAAGTGCCGATGCAGTCGAAGAGCGACGTTCTCATCGCCAGGAAACTCGACCGCCGCATCGACCTGACCGGGAGCGTTCAGATCGACGACGGCGAGCAGCGGCATCTCAGCTCGGAGCACGCCTCGTTCTTCTTCGACGCCAACAAGAAGATGGACCACATCGAAACGCAGGAGAAAGTCATCCTGGTCGAGAAGTCGACGGGCCGCCGCGGAACGGGCGACCGCGCCACGTATAACGTCGGACGGCGGATGGTCTACCTGACCGGCGCACCGGCCATCGTCACGCAGCCGAACGGGAGCGACGTCAGCGGCGAGATGATCGCCATGGATCTCGAGCACAACAAAGTCAACATCATCAGCCCGAAGTTGCCGATGCAGGGAACGTACAAGCCGCAGCCGTGAACCGCCGAAGTGCACTGGTGGCGTCACTCTTCGTCGCGCTGGCGGTCGCGCGCGTCACTGCGACATACACCCACTTCTCCCAGACGTACGATGAGCCGGTCCATGTGGCCATGGGGCTGGAGTGGCTGGACCGCGGAACCTACACCCTGGAGCTGCAGCATCCGCCGCTGGCCAGAATCTTCGACGCGATCGCGCTGCGGATCGATGGAGAGCACTATCCACCCGGTCCGATCGTGCTCACCGATCCGGCGGCGCCGATCCGGAAGGGGAACGCCATCCTCGGCGGGCCGGACGACTATCAGCGCAACCTGACGCTGGCGCGCATCGGTGTGCTGCCGTGGCTGCTGCTGGCGGCGTTCGTGGTCTTTCACTGGACGCGGGCCATCGCGAACACGGAATCCGCCGTGGCGGCGGTGGCGCTCTTCACATTCGTCCCGGCGATCCTCGGGCACGCCGGACTGGCGACGACCGACATGGCGCTGGCGGCGACGCTTCCGGCGGCAATCTACGCGATGGTCCGATGGATCGAGCGGCCGTCCGCGGGACGGACGGTGCTGTTCGCGTGCGCGCTCGCGGCGGCTGTGCTTTCGAAGTTCTCGGCGATCCCATTCCTGGTGGTCATCGGGGGCGTGGTTTTGTTGCTGAAGTTTCGCGAGAACGGGTCGGACTGGAGAGTCCGACCTACGTTTGTTGCGCTCGTCATCGCGGTTCCGATTGCGGCACTTCTCATCTGGGCTGCGTACCGCTTCTCGATCTGGCCGGCGCCGATGTATGGATTCCCGCCGAACGAACTACTGGCGATGCTCGCGGAGGCGAAGGCACCGCCCGATCGCGCGCTCTTTTTCCTGCTCAGCCATTTCCGCCTGCCGGCTCCTGAGCTCTTCGCCGGTCTGGCACACCTCGGCGAGCACACTCTGTTCGGGCATCCCTCGTACTTTCTCGGGCAGATCCGGACGCATGGGGTCTGGTACTTCTTCCCGGTCGTCATCGCCGTGAAGACGCCGATCGCATTTCTGGTTCTGGCCGTGCTCGGCGCGCGCCGGGCAACCATTCCAGTCCTGTCGGCCGCGGCAATCGTAGTGATCGCGATGGTGTCCCGGATCAACCTCGGCGTACGGCACGTGCTGCCGATCTATCCGCTGCTGGCGATCGCCGGCGGCATTGCGCTGATCGAGATGTGGCAACGGCGGCGGATCGTTGCTCTGATCATGGCCGTCGTCCTCGGTGCGTGGATGGCGGTCAGCAGCCTGCTCGCGCATCCCGACTACATCGCCTACTTCAACGAGGTGGCGGGCCGCCATCCGGAGCGAATCGTCGTCGACAGCGATCTCGATTGGGGACAGGACCTGCCGCGCCTGCGCGACGCCATCGTCGATCGCCGCATCGACCGGCTCTGGATCGCCTACTTCGGATCGACGGATCTCTCCCGATATCCGCTCGCACCAGCGATCCGAAAGCTCCCGCCGAGGACCAGGGTAAAAGGGTGGATCGCGATCAGCAAAACGTCGCTGAAAGGCGCGTACGGACGGCCCGATGACTACGCGTGGCTCGAACAACTGACGCCGGTGCAGGAGATCGGACGGTCAATCCTGCTGTATCACTCCGAGTGACGCGAGCAATTCAGTTAACATCCACACCCTGTATGCCCGATCGCTCAACCGTCGTCTCGTTCACGCCCGCCGAGCGGGAACGTCCATCCGAAGCACCACTGCGTCTGGCGGCCGACCACCTCGTCAAGGTATACAAGCGGCGCAAGGTGGTGCTCGACGTATCGGTGGAGATCAAGCAGGGGGAGATCGTCGGCCTCCTCGGGCCGAACGGGGCCGGAAAGACGACGACCTTCTACATGATCGTCGGCCTGGTGCGCCCTGATGGCGGGCGAGTCACGCTCGGCGAGGACGACATCACCACGCTACCGATGTATTTGCGCGCGCAGCGCGGCATCAGCTATCTGCCGCAGGAGCCATCGGTCTTCCGCAAGCTCACCGTCGAAGAGAATCTGTTGGCGGTCTTCGAAACGATGGATCTGCCGCTGGCGGAGCGGAAGCGGCGGACGCGTTTGCTGCTCGAGGAGTTCGGCATCACCCACATCGCGCGGAACCGGGCTTTTTCACTTTCGGGAGGGGAACGGCGGCGGGTGGAGATCGCAAGAAGCCTGGCCATCAACCCGGCATTCATCTTGCTGGATGAGCCGTTTGCAGGAATCGATCCAATTGCCGTATTCGAGATCCAAAGAATCGTTTCGCAGCTCCGCTCGCGCGGTATCGGAATCCTCATCACCGACCACAACGTACGCGAAACATTGAAGATCACTGACCGCGCCTATATCATCAAAGAGGGTGAGATTTTCCGGCAGGGAGCACCTGAGAGTCTTTCGACCGATCCCGAGGTTCGTAGAATTTACCTGGGGGAGTCCTTCAACCTGTATTAACGAGAGACGATCGTAAAGACGTAGTAACCTGCTGGCCCGGACCATGGCACTAGAACAGAAACTCCACCTCAAACTCTCGCAGAAACTGATCATGACGCCTTCGCTGCAGCAGGCGATCAAGCTGCTGCAGTTGTCGAAACTCGAGCTCCAGGAAGTGCTCAATCAGGAATTGCTCGAGAACCCGCTCCTCGAAGAATCGGCCGAAGAAGCGAAACAGGAAGACGCCGAAGCCGAAGCACAGGAAAAAACGCAGACCGAGGAAGAAGCAAAGGCGGCCGAGCCGGCGCCGGAGAAAGAGAAGGACTCCTTCGACGAGATCGACTACGACGCCTACTTCCAGGACTACATCGAGTACGGTTACAACCCGCGGATGGGGGAGGAGCACGAGGAGTTCCCGATCGAGAACACCCTCACCCGCCCGCCGAACCTGACCGACCATCTGGCATGGCAGCTCGGGATGAGCGACGCCTCGCCGGGAATTAAGGAGATCGCCGCCTTCATCATCGGCAATATCGATGAAGACGGCTACCTTCGCGCCACGAGCGAGGAGATCGCCGCCGCCGGTCCATACGATCCGGCCGACGTCGAGAAGGCCATCGCCGCCATCCAGTCGCTCGATCCCATCGGCGTCGGTGCCCGCGATCTGCGGGAGTGCCTGCTGCTGCAGCTCCAGTTCCTGGAAGTCGACAACCCCCTGGTCGAGAGCATCGTCCGCGATCACTGGGACCTGTTCATGCAGCGCCACTTCGTGCAGATCTCGAAGGCCATCGGCGTCGACATGAAGACGCTCGAAGGGGTCGTCGAGATCATCAAGCATCTCGATCCCAAACCCGGCCGCAAGTATTCGAACGAGCGCGCCATCTACGTCGAGCCGGACGTCTACATCCAGAAGGTCGGCGACGAGTACATCATCGTTCTCAACGAAGACGGAATGCCCAAACTACGCATCAACGGCAGCTACCGCAACATGCTCAACTCGATGGACTCGAAGTCCGACGGCGAGACCGTCAACTACATCAAGGACAAGATCCGCTCCGCGGTGTGGCTGATCAAGTCGCTCGACCAGCGCCAGCGGACGATCTACAAGGTGTCCGAGTCGATCGTGAAACACCAGCGCGAGTTTCTGGAGAAGGGGATCGACTACCTGCGTCCGCTCGTCCTCCGCGACGTCGCCGACGACATCCAGATGCATGAGTCGACGGTCTCGCGCGTGGTGTCGAACAAGTACATGCACACGCCGCGCGGGCTGTTCCTGATGAAGTACTTCTTCCACAGCGGCATCGACTCCGACACCGGCGAGGACATCTCCAGCCTCACGGTCAAAAAGAAGATTCAGGGCTTTATCGACGCGGAGGATCCACGGAAACCGCTGTCGGATTCCAAGATCATGAAGATCCTGAACGATGAGGGCATCAATATTGCCAGACGTACCGTTGCGAAGTATCGCGACGAGTTGAACATCCCCTCATCGACCGACCGCAAGCAGATTTTCTGATCCTGCAACTTCAGGGGAAGCGATAGCGACATGGCCACGACAATCACGGGACGCAAATTCGAAGTCACGAACGACATCCGCGCGCTGATCACGAAGAAACTCGACAAGATCCTCGACAAGCTTTTCGACGATGTGATCGAGGTGCGCGTCGTGCTGCAGGTCCAGAAGTACCGGAACCTCTGCGAGATCCTCATCACCGGCAAGGAACAAGACGTCAAGGCGGCGCAGGAGTCCGGCGAGTCGATGCAGGACGCGATCAACCTGGCCCTCGACCATGTCAAACGCCAGGCGCAGAAGAACCGGAGCACGATCCGCGATCACCACCGCAAGGCCGGCAGCCTGAACAAGGCACCGGGCGGTCTGGTGACGCAATGGTCGGTTCAGGTGCTCGAGCCCGGCAAGCTGCGGCAGTCCGGCCCCAAGCGGCTGCCGCGCATCATCAAGACCAACAATCTGGCCATCCTGCCGATGACCATCGAAGATGCCGCCGAGTCGCTCGATGGGTCGAAAAACGAGTTCATCGTCTTCCGCGATCTCGATACGGACCGCATCTCGGTGATGTACAAGCGCCGGGACAACAACCTCGGCCTGATCGCCCCAGAGATCTGACGGCAGGCCGTTCGCGCGCCCGCTGTGCCTGCCGTGACCGGTCGCCTATCGACGGCTGGTCACGGCACTTGGACGTTTTGCCGGCGAAGCCGGCTTGAGATCCTAGCCCCCGGTTTCAACCGGGGGGTTTCGAGGTCGCCCCCGGATTGCAAGCCCGCTTTAGCGGGCGACAGAATCCGAGGTGCATTCCGCGGGGACGTCCGCACCCTGCCTGCTCTGTCGCCCGCTAAAGCGGGCTCGCAATTTTGGGGCGACCACGAAACCCCCGGTTGAAACCGGGGGCTACGATCTCTCGCCGGCTCCGCCGGCGAATTTGCCGCCATCGCGGCGTCGTAACGTCCAATCTCCAGATGCGGTGACCGGCCGCCTATCGATGGCTGGTCACGGCACCAAAGCCGGCTGTGATTACTTGGCAGCCGGTTGAGCAAGTTTCGACTGGGCTACCATCTCATACACCCTGTCAAGCTGTGCTTTCATCCCGCGGTCGATGAGTTCTTTTCCGCTCGGGTCCACACCGATGGCGACCGTGAGAGCGCCGCCGAATTTGGGCGGCATGCGGTTGGCGTCATAGGTGAATGAGTACGTGTGGATCATGCTATCGCCAGCATGGGCATTGTTCGCTGCGCCCATGTAATCTTCCGTGCTGCCACCGCCCGAGGTATCGCCGCCACCGCCTCCATTCGCGTTCGTCAGCGCACCTCCGGAGGGGCTGCGCATCGCTCCGCGCACTGGCGTATTGACCACGGACATCGCGGAGGGAGGCCCGAGGATGATGGCCATCCGGCCCCGCTCCGTGAGTGAGCCAGGTGTCTTGCCGGTGGTGAAGTACTTGTCGGCGGCGGCGGTGGCCCGATTCACCTGATCCGGGAAGTCGGGGCTGCGCCTGGCGAGAAAATCTTTGACGAACTTGTCGGCGTCGTCGTCGGTCTTGACGTTCGCCCACTGAGCGCGTTCGTCAGCCGTCATGAGGTACCCCTGAGGCGTTTTGTCCCACCCCTTGTACTTGGAGAGACCGCCGGCGAAGGCCGCTACGGTCAGAAAGCAGATGACTGCAACGCCGATTAGACGATTGTTTTTCATGGATGCCCACCTTATGTCGGATTTAAGGCGAAGAGTGTGACAGAAACTCCCGGACTGCGGAAGGGCCGCAGTCGCGATTCGCTTACCATAGGGTACGCGTGAGCAACCAAACAGCTGAAGACTTCATCGAGACGACGGTACGCTCGCTCCTCAGCGAGGAGCTGGATGAGCTTGCACTCAAGATCGTCACAGGCGATGACGGCCTCGATCGGACCATCCTCCGGCCGCGAGTCCAGAAGCCTGGACTGGCGTTCGCCGGCTACTACGAGTACATCAAGCCGTGGCGCGTCCAGATCATCGGCGAGTCGGAGACGAAGTACCTGCAAAGCCTTCCGGCGCGCCTTCGCGAGAAGCGGGTCCGTGACGTAGCGGCGCTCGACGCCTCCTGCTTCATCGTCACGAAGGGGATCACGCCGCTCGAGGAGCTGAAGCATGAGTGCGAGAAGCGCTCGGTGCCTCTCTTCTCGACGCCGGCAATGTCGTCGACGTCGATCACGCGCACGACGTACTTTCTCGAAGAGACGATGGCGCCGAAGCTGACGATGCATTCGGGGCTTCTCGATGTCTACGGCATCGGCGTCCTGCTCCTCGGCGAGAGCGGCATCGGCAAGAGCGAGTGTGCGCTCGATCTGATCTACCGCGGGCATCGGCTGATCGCCGACGATATGGTGATCATCAAGCGCCATCCGAACGATGTGCTCCTCGGCTATTCGAACGATCTGCTGCGCCATCACATGGAGCTGCGCGGTATCGGCATCATCGACATCAAGGATCTCTTCGGCGTGGCCTCGACGCGCGATGTGAAGCCGATCGATCTGGTGGTCCGGCTGGAGAAGTGGGTCGAGGGAACGGAGTATGACCGCCTGGGCATCACCGGCGAGACCTTCGAGCTTCTCGGTGTTTCGAAACCGTATGTCCGCCTTCCGGTGGCCTCGGGACGAAACCTGGCGCTGCTCGTCGAGATCGCCGCGCGCAATCACCTGATGAAACTGCAG
>JADGNY010000154.1 GCA_017883235.1 Thermoanaerobaculia bacterium
GCGGCTCAAGAAGGTAGCCAGGGGTGCGAGCGCTTTTTGCGAGCACCCCTGGTCTGCGTTGTCTCTTGAAAGCGTGCCGCGTCAGCGGCACTGGATGGAGTCCACGATTACTCCAGTGCCGCTGACGCGGCACCAAACCATGACATCTCTATACCAGGGGTGCTCGCAAAAAACGCTCGCACCCCTGGCTACCGTCTTGTTGCCGCTACGCGGCATGGCAAAGGCTCTTGTCTGTACCGGTTTTCGGCAAACTCAGCCCTTCCGCTCTCACGACCCAATGAGTGTCCTCCCGCCGCAAGACCCCGAGACCGCGCAACCACGAGACCCCGTTACCGCACTTTCCAAAATCATAGAGACGGCAGCCCGCCCCGGAAGTAAGATACATATGTCGCTGATCCGAAAACTCGCAGCGACCCAGTGGGCGCACTCTAGCGCGTCAGCCCGTTGCGCGGCCGAGCAACGGGCATTTTTTTATCCGGTGAGCCGCATCTGGTGTGCGACCAGCGAGAGGTCGACCATCGAGACGAGATCGTCATCGACGTCCGCGGGCTTCAACACCGGCGTCGATGGCATCGCCCGGCGTACGGTATCCGCCGAGGGGGTAATGATGAGCATGGCCACGCCTTGACCGTATCGAGCGTCGATCCGGCGCGCGACGGCGATGGCCGCCATCGCCGGCAACTCCACCACCACGCCGTCGACGTGCGCCGCTCCGGCGAGCTGTTCGACGATGGCGTCGTCGTCGATCCTGCTGACCATATACCCGGCGGTTCGGAGCAGGGCAGAGGTGTGCGACGCTCCGGCGTCAGTACGCAGAAGCAGATGCGGAACGAGTTGCGACATGGGATACCTCCCTTCCCCGAGCCTCGCGCAGGGCGCGATGCTGGGCGATCAACGTACGAACGCGCGCGACGAGCTGCATGACGTCGTCCGATTTCGGCATGACGCCATCAGCACCGAACTCCTCCGCCAGTGCCGCCAGCTCACTGGCCGAACGGCCCGAGAAAAGGATGACCAGTGCATCGGTATTACGGAGCAGGCGCTCCCGCCCCAGCCGAAAGAACGCTTCGCCCGAGAGAGCCTTGAAGCTGAGATCGAGCAGGATGACCTCGGGATCGGCCTGGCGGATGATCAGCGGCAGCGTGATCATCGAGTCGTGGGTGGTGACCTCCATCCCTTCGATTTCCAGCAGAGCTTTCAACCCCGCGAGGATTTCCGGATTGTCGTCAACGATGAGAACTCGTCCCGGCTGCGGAAGATCGCTCTTCATTTGGACGCCGCCTGTGCACGGCGTACGAGACCGGCCACGGCATGAGGAGCCAAAGGCTTGATGAGGTAGTCGTCGATGCCATATTGCAGCTTGGCCTCATTCTGATAGCGCGTGTGCTTGTAGATCGCGGTCATGATGGCGATGTGCGGGTGGTAGTCGGCATCGATGTGCCGGATGAAGCGGGCGATCTCGAATCCATGCATCTCCGGCAGCAGGCCATCGAGCAGGATCAGATCCGGCCGGCTTTCGGCGGCGATGCGAAGCGCCTCATAGCCGCTGCTGGCGGTGAACGGTGCGATCTGCAACTCCCGGAACTGTTCGATGAGCGACCAGCGCAGCTTCCGCTCGTCCTCGACGATCAGCACCGTCGGCAAGGTTGCATCAACCGGGAAGTACTGCGTGTTGGGAACTGCAATCTCGGCGACACTCATCGTTTGCTACCCCTTTCGCTCGTGGACTCAGGGTAGTAGTGTTCCAAGGTCGCTGCCATTTCCACGCAATGAGCTAAATTATTGCAGGAGCAGGAGAACAACGCATTCTTGCTTGGTTCAGCGCCGTTCGATTTTCGGAGAAGTGTTCGGAATCAGGACGGGTTCTTCTCCAGCGTCTCGATCAGGAAGAGGATTTCGGCGGCCATCGAGTAGTCCAAGTCGGGGGCATCGGCGAGGGCGCGGTCGCGGCTGCCGGCGACGATGGCTTGGAGAGCTTGGAGGAAGGCTTGCAAGTAATTTGGGAAATCGGAATCGTCGGCGAGTCGATCGAGGAGGGCCGCCGCGGCCGCCAGATCGCCGGTGAGCAGGGTCTGGGTTACGGCGAGAGAGATGCGACCATCGATGTTGTGATTCTCGCCGCCATCGCGCCGATAGGCCAAGTAGTGTTCCTTGGCTTTTCGCTTCGCCTTGGTAGCGGCGGCGGGGCTTCCATCGGCAGTTTCGATTAGGTCGAGGATGCTCCAGGCATTCCAAACCGAACCCGCGTGGCCGAAAGGCTCCTTACATTCGATCGCACGACGAACTTCTTGCCGCGCTTCATCGAATCGGCGGAGCTTTCGTAGGGTATCTCCAAGATTGTTCCTCGTACGGCCTTCTCCCGCGTCATCGTGCAACTCGACGTACTTGTCCGCTGCTTGCCGGTAAAACGCAACAGCTTGCTCAGGGCGTCCAAGAATGTCGGTATACAAGTTTCCCAGTTGCACCAGTGTGGCCGCCTGTCCGGCCACATCTCCGAGCCCCACTTTAATTGTGAGAGATTTTAGGTAGGCATCCTCCGCCGCTTCCGGTTGTCCTGACTCCTGAAATACCGAACCGGTCTGATGCCAGCTTACGGCAACGGAGCCTGGTTCATCCAGCCGTGTGAATCGCTCGCGCGCCTCCTCATAAGCTTCCAATGCCTCTCTGTAGCGATGTTGTTGAAGACGGACGCTCCCAAGCTGGCCCTTTCCGACGGCGACATCCCTGTCATTACTCAGTTCTGCAGCGCGACGGATACTCTCTTCGTAAGCTGTAGCCGCTTCGTCGAGACGCCCCAACTCGAGGAAACAGTCGCCGCGCTCCGTGAAGCAGGCGGACTCCATCCTCTCCGCTCCGCGACCTGGCCGGTCTCGCTCGACTGCTCCGAATCGTTTCTGCGCTTCGTCCACTAATGGGAGAGCCTGTTCCGATGCACCGGCAATCTTCAACACCCGAGCCAGCAGGAAGCAAGCGATGGCCAGATCGTAGTCGGCGCTAGGATACCCCGTTTCGCCCGCCGCCCGGCCGCGCTGGAGCAACTCCTGAGCACCGTCGAATGCCTCGCGCAAACGTCCGCCGCTGAGCTGCTGCTCGATCCTGGTCCTATGCGCCTCGAACCGCGCGTGATTCCATGTCTGTCCGAGAGACGCGGCAGCAGCATCTCGCGCCCGCGCCACTCGTTCGAGGAGGCGGGGCTTGCCGAGCTCCTGCAGCAGGCTGTACAGCGAAGTAGCGAGACCAATCGTTGCTTCGGCATCCCCCGTGCGTTGCAAGTGGTCGAGAAGCGCAAACAGGTTCGGCAGTTCCAGCACCGTGAGGTTCGCCCCTATCTCGATTTGCCGGTTCTGCTGCTGGTTGAGGAATTCGGCATATTGGAGCATCGCCTCGACCCATCGGGTCGTCAGCGATTCGCGTTCCGCTGTGTCCATCTGGCCGCGCAGGTAGGGGCAGAGGGCGGGATTAACCGTGAGATGGTCGTAGGGATTGGGCGTGGCCAGCCCGGTCTCGATTAACTCGACCGCCAATGAGGCGACGTCTGCCTTTTCCCACTCCATCATCAGCCGAAGAACATCCAAATCGACGGCGCCATAAAACACCCCCAGCACGCGCGCCTTGTCCCGATTAACGGGCGACATGCGGCGCAGAGAAATCTCGACGCTTGCAAAGAGCGATTTCTCCCTGCTGCCGGGGAACTTCCGCTCCATTTCAGCCATCAACTCGACAAGTGACGAGCGGGTTGCCTCCACGCCGCGGCTACGCAGGGTAGGGGCCAGCAACGCCAGCGTGCGTGCGTGGCCGTGGACAGCATCGACGAGCTGTTCGATTGTCTCGCGAGCGGCATCGCCAGCGGCACCGGCGTCGGCGGCCTCCTGGTTCAGCACACGCTCAACGAGCTTCACGGCGTCCTCGCGGTCGAGTTGGTGAAGTTCACGGCGGTTTCGTTCAGCATCGAACGGCGCGGGCAACGCCTCGCGGCTGGTGAAGACCATGCGTGTCTCGCCCTTCGCATTAAGCCGCGCGCAAAGTTTGAGAATCGCATCTAGCTCGAGGTGCGCTTCTTCGGAGAGAGCCTCAGGTGTTTCAAGGTAAGGAGGCAGGAGGACGCTCTCCATGTTGTCCATCAGTAATAGCGTCGATTGCTCGGTGAGCGCGCGTTCAACGGGCAGGATGGCTTGCTCCAACTCGCTGTATGTCGCGACGGAGTACCCCGGCATGAGTTGTCGTCCGATCGCGTCGAGCACCGCGGCGAGATTGCTGTGCGTCTCAACGGAGACGAACGCGGCACGGCGAATCTGCTGCGAGCGGACCATCCAGCGGGCAAGCTCGGCGGCGAGCGCGGTCTTCCCTTCACCGCCCTGACCGCGCACCACGGCATAACGGGCGTTTCCGTCCTCGCGTAGCAGCCGCTCCAGTGCGAGCAGTTCGCGGCTGCGGCCGATGAACCCAATCTCCGGTTCCGCGGGCAATTCGCCGAGACGCGCCGCGAGCGCAGTCTTCAGATCCTCCTTCGCCTCCCAATCTGGCGTTGTACCGAAGAGCTGAGGATCGTCCTTTTCCTGAAAGAGCATTGGGACGAACCAATCCTGGAGCCGCAGCTCGCCCACGCCGAAGATACGGCCGCGGAACGTGTCGTCTTTCAAGGTGCGCTGGCTGTGGAGCATAGCGTCTCCAACGCGGGCACCCCGGGCGAGCGCGTCATAAAACGCCTCCACAAAACGGCGCGCGGTCTCGACGAGCACGCCGTGGCTCATTGCAACGACGGAGGCCACTCCTACCTTTAACAACTCCGAAGCGACCGACTCGGAGGCCTTCTCCGCCGTCGCGGTCTGGCAGGCTTCGAGGAAGACAAGCGGGATTCGGTGATCGCTGAGCAGCGGACCAAGATCGTTCGTGTAGACGGTGAGATGCCGACGTTTCTCCAGCTTGCCGACGTCCTGCGGATCCTCGAAGCAAAGCCCCCCTAAGCCGACGCGGCGGTCATAGACACCATGGCCATCGAAATGGACGACATGATACGGCTCTCGGGCGCGACGGGCGCGATCGAGTTCGGTGCGAAGTTCGGTCAGTGTAGGCGGATCGAGAACGCGGATGTGAACGAGTCCTCCGAGCGCCTCCATCGCTTCAACCAAAGGCAGCGCACTGGCGCGGTGATCAATGTACGCGCAGGCTTCGTCCTCCGGCCGCGCGGCGACGAGCAGTATGCGGATGGGCGTTGTAAACACAGGCACATCGAGGATTCTCGTGTTGGGCAGACGTCGGCGAACGCGCGTTGGCTTCGCGCCCTGGAAGAGGAATGCGCGGCCGTCGTGGAGAAGTTCCCAAGGTAGGCCGAGCAAGACAGTCGCGGACTCGCGAGCAGTTTCAACGTCAGTGGCGGGCGCTCCGGCTTCGAGCGTCGCATCCACGAGGACGGAGAAGCGCCGACCGGCATCAGGATCGATCTGCCCCCAAGCGTGCAAAACATTCGCGGTGTGCGCTGGCGGCAGCGCTGCTTCGTGCAGGAGCTGCCCCCATTTCACGAGGCTCTCCTCGACCTGACGCGCACGGTCCCTGAAATAGTCGCTGGGCCAGACGGCATATTTCTCCAGATACCAGCGCAGTTCCTCGGCCTCGATAGGTCCGATGGGAGCGACAAAGCGCCAGCTCTTGGCGCTGTGAACATCCAATTGCCCTTGAGTGGCAGGTTCATAGACAAGCCGGGCGTGAGCCGAGGCGCGGCGCATGCCGTCTTGGTCATGAAACTTTAGGTCGGTAAGTTCGAGTACCAGTTCATCCAACAAAAAAGCCGTTGACCGAGTACCAATAGATCCCCGTACATTTCCAGGGCTCGAAGCAACGCTCCCAGAGTGAACATCGTAATCTAGCCTCAGTCGGGCCGAATTGTCGACTTCCGCCTGTCTCGGTTGCCTTAACAACTTCGACTCGACCGGGATAGGGCGGCGTTTAATTCGCACTTTCACCATGCCTGGTGTTGATTCATCACCGCGAATACTCTCGTCACCGTATGCCCTACGATACCTACGAAATAAGCGAAAGCCCTGGCCAACACCTTCAAACGCCAGAAGAAACATCATGTAAGTAGCTACGGTCTCATCGCGTGGAATGGAATCCGTGTCTTCTGTCGAAATAAAGAAGTTCCACGAGGTATTCGGAGGGAACTCGCCAGGGTTCGACACGATCAGTTCACTACTGGTTACCTCAACCTTAACGTGCCCTCGTCCGTAATCACGGTGCGCAATCGCGTTCGAGATGACCTCTCTCACAATGTCCTCAGGGATATCCGATTCTTTGGCCCGTAAACCGTCGGCACCCGTCGTGTCGATGGTACTCAAGTGTTGCTTTGTCAGCGCAAACAATTCCTGGAACTGTGAGACCAGTGGACCCCTGATGCGCTTGCTGGATTGCTTTCCCGGTTCGCCCCAAAGAAATACGGCTCTCGCTTCGGGAATGAACCTAAGCGGGTCGTCACAGAAACACAGTACTGCGCCCATGTGCAATTCCGGTTTATCGGCCATAGATACTTCAGCAAAGAGCCCGAGCCGCCGCAAGAAATCATCAGAGTGGTCAATCTGGCTTCCTGGTTGCGCCTCCTTCGCAAATCGATCTACCAGATCCCAGTTCAACAGGTTGGGCGAAGCATTCGGGCATGGGCGTCTCAATGGAGCCAGTGATTCGTAAAGTATTTGCAACTGTTCTTTCGTACGAACGGACCGCAGTTCTGAACTGTCACCAACGTCGCCCTTTTGGCGCTCGGAGCGACAAAGGTGCCACAGTAACTGTTCAAGTTGGTCGAGTACAATCTGGTCCAGCTCTTCAAGCGTCCCGAAGTCATCTTGAGGGCGGACAGGGTACTCCTCCTCCTTCGCCCAATCCTGCGGCAGGTGTTGTTTGAACGCTTTCAATTGTTGCCAATCGCCGATGGCCGTGGCGTATCGATCCATATCCTCGCCGGTCTCTATCTTAAAAGACGGGTTCTTAGCGAAGACGGCGACTAAAGGGATTCGGCGTTTTCGGCACCGTTCCAGTTCGTCCGCTGTTGTTAGTCCGAGCCGATCTTGAAACACGAATACGCCGACGTGCGCTTGATCAATCTTTCGGTCAATTTGCTTCTGACCGTCGACAAAGGGGGGCGTGTCGGTAGACCATTCGTAAAGCTTCACGCGCCTAAACCTCAGCGCTCCGTTCATAACTGTGTCGATACCTTCGAGCTGGCGTTGAATCTTTGATTCCAATTGTGTAATTCGCGCAGCAGCCAACTTTGCATCGGCGCTGTGTCCGACGAAAATGAGAAGCACGTCGGGCGCCGTATCTGCCGCACGAGTCACGGAGCGGAGATCGCTGGCAGATTCCGAGGTTTCGGCGGTCGGTTCGGGAGTTAGCGGGCCGGTGGTTCGCAAGGGTTCGGTCTGGTGCTGGCGCAGCGAGAATGGCGGCTGATAGCGCGCCAGGGCAGGCAGATTACCTGAATGACCTGCTCTCTGAGACATTTTGCCCAGAAAACCAAGAACACTTCCGCTCAACTTCAAGTCGACACCACCGTGAAAGATGGCCAAGTACCTCTTTCCTTTACGACAGCGTCAACCTCGCTCGGTAGGCTGGTATTGATGTCCGTGGTAAAATAACCAACGTTTGTATCGAGGCGATAGAGACGTTTATTCGTCCCTTTGGTGAGAGCCAGGATCTTCGTCGCCAGCCGTTCGGCCACGACTTCGAAATGCCGAGGTGTTTCCGCGGGCGCGCTCTCCATAAGCTTTCTCAAGTCTTCCATCACGCTGATGTTACCTCGGCTGCTAGTTCTTCGCCCCGTCTGAGGATAGTCTTTCGGCTGCAGCCTTCTTCGCCCAATTCCCGGCGACTTCACGGAGTCGTCTATCTTCGTCCAGATCGGATCTCCGCCGCCAGCTTGCGCGAATCGATCCACACGTCCTGCTGGTGGTAGCCGAGCGCTTGTTGCAGTTCGCGCACGAAGGCGTCGTCCTTCGAGCTGTGCGAGATGATGAGTTTGTCATGAGGGCGTTGAAGAAGGCCGGGTCTCCGACCTTCTGTACTTCCTACTTTACCTTCGTGCCCGCCGGAACTCCCGCGTCGACGCTCAGCAGCGAGGGTTCACCGTCGATCGATGCCGCCAGCACCATGCCGTTCGACTCGATCCCCATCAGCTTGGCCGGTTGCAGGTTGGCCACGATGACGATCTTGCGTCCGACCAGCTCCTCCGGCGTGTACTTCGTGGCGATGCCAGCTACGATGGTGCGTTCTTCGTCGCCGGTGGAAACGGTCATCTTCATCAGCTTCTTCGATTTCGGCACGCGCTCGGCGGCGCGGACCTCAGCGACGCGGAGGTCGATTTCCATGAACTGATCGATGCTGATCTTGGCCGAGTCGGGCGGCGTGGCCAGCGAAGGCGCTGGGGTTTCCGGTGCAGCAGGCGCAGGGGCAGCGGGCACTTCGTTCTTCTCTTCCACGGGGACTCCTTTGATATAGGCATCGATGTCGATGCGCGGAAAGATGGCGTCGGTGGCGCGCACCGGGGCGCCGGTCGGGAGACCGCCCCATGCCAGGGCGTCGCTGTTGATGAAGTCGGGATCGGCGCCGAGTCGGGTCAGCGCTTCGCGCGTCGTCGACGGCATGAACGGCGCCATCATCACCCAGACGATTCGCTGGGCTTCGAGCGTGTTCCAGAGGATGCGCGACAGCGTCTCGTCCGCGCCGCTCTCCTTGAACTTCTTCCACGGCTCGCGGTTGACGATGTAGCCGTTCACGGCCACGAGCAGCTTCCAGGCGGCGTCGAGCGCGCGCTGGAACGCCAGATCGGCCATCGCCTTCAGATACTCCGGCACCAATTGTTCCGAGGCGCGCAGCAACTCGTTCGCGGGACACGACGTCGGTGGCGTCTTGCCGCCGAAGTAGGTGTCGGTCATCTTGGTGGTGCGGGACAGCGTGTTGCCGAGGTCGTTGGCCAGGTCGGCGTTGTAGCGGCCGAGGAACGCTTCGTCCGAATAGTTCTGATCCTGGCCGAAGACCATCTCGCGCAGCAGGAAGTAGCGCAGCGAATCGGCGCCGAACTCGTCGATGATGTTGTACGGCCGCACCACGTTGCCGAGTGACTTCGAGATCTTCTGATTGTCGCGGAGCCACCAGCCGTGGCCGACGATCCGCTTCGGCAGCGGCAGGCCGGCCGCCATCAGGAAGGCCGGCCAGTAGACGGCGTGGAAGCGGGTGATGTCCTTGCCGACGAGATGAATATCCGCCGGCCAGTCGTGATCGAACCGCGCATGCTCCGCGCTTCCGAAGCCGAGGGCCGAGATGTAGTTCGTGAGCGCGTCCAGCCAGACGTAGACGACGTGATCGGGATTGCCGGGGAAGGGGATGCCCCATTTGATCGACGTCCGCGATACGGAGAGGTCTTTGAGCCCCTGCTCGACGAACGAGACGATCTCGTTCATCCGCGTCGGCGGATAGACGAAGCCGGGATTCTGGCGGTAGTGCGCGAGGAGCGGCTCGGTGAAGCGGGAGAGCTTGAAAAAGTAGTTGCTCTCGGTGGTCATTTCGACGGGATGGCCGCTCTCGTCCTTTCCATCGCGCACCTGATTCTCGGGGACGAACGTCTCCTCGTTCTGGCAGTACCAGCCCGTGTGCTCGCCGAGGTAGATGTCGTCCGGCATCCGCTCCTGGATGCGGCGAATCAACTCCAGAACGCCGAGGCGATGGCGCTGCTCGGTGGTGCGGATGAAATCGTCGTGACTGATGTTCAGCTTCCGCCACATCTCGTGATGCTTGGCCACGACGCGGTCGGCCAGCTCGATCGGCTGGATCCCTTCCTTCGCCGCGGCGCGCTCGATCTTCTGCCCATGCTCATCCGCCCCGGTGAGGAACCAGACATCGTCCCCCATCCGCCGCCGATGCCGGGCGATGACGTCGGCCACGACGTTCTCGTACATATGCCCGATATGCGGATCGTCGTTGACGTAGTGGATGGCCGTGGTGATGTAGAACTTGCTCATGGAAAGGGGAGGGATTGTAGCGTGGGTTGTGGGGATCACAGAGCCTCTGTGTTCTCTGTGCCTCTGTGGTGAAGGCTTTTCGGGTGTAGGTGGCAAGAGATTCAAAAAGCGCCGCGCGAATCTCCGGCGGTTGTCCGTCCACTCTGCTGAGCAGACACCTTCGTCTGCTACCCACCCGGCAAGGTGCAGAAAGAGAGAGAGCATGTGCTACGCACGTCGCGGCGTTCTGGCGGTCATCGTCTGTGTCACGTCATTCCTCGCAATCCCCTCATTTGCCTCGAACATCCGGCTCAGCAGCCGCGGCCTGGGGGTGTCGTCCAGGTCCGTCCATGACCTCGCCACCGTCTTCTTCAGCGGCAGCTTCGGCTATTCGATTGGCGGCGGGCAGGCCATCATGAAGGCCGATACCGTCACCAATCCGAATGGGACGGCATCGGGGCCGCTGCGTTTCAGCCTCTGGTTCACCTCCGCCCCCTATCCATCCGCCGGCTTCTCCACCGCCAGCTACGACATCACGGCGTCGCTGGCCGCCGGACAGAGCATCAACGGTGTGAACGCCGGCAACACCGGCGCTCCGTTCACCGATCCGCCCACCGGCTGCTACTACGTCTCGCTGGTGCTCGAGGAGAACGTCAGCGGCACCTGGACGTCGCGCGACTACGGCACCTTCTCCAGGACCTTCGACATCGGAAACGGCTGCATCGTCTCGTTCACGGCCTCTCCCTCTACCGTAGCGTCCGGATCGCCGTCGACACTCTCGTGGACGACTACCGGCGCCTCGGTTACCAGCGTCACCATCGACAACGGTGTCGGCACCAAGGCGGCCAGCGGCTCGACGTCCGTCAGTCCGACTTCGACTACGACCTACGCCCTCAGCGCATTCACGACCGCGAACGCATCGCCGCCGACGAAGCAGGTGACGGTGACCGTCGGCGCCGCCGGACCGACGGCGACGTTCTCCGCGGCCCCGACGACAATCAACCTCGGCCAGACCTCCACGCTCACCTGGACCACGACGAATGCCACCACGGTCTCGATCGACCACGGCGTCGGCAGTCAGGCCTTGTCGGGCTCGGTCGGCGTCAATCCAACCTCCACGACCACCTACACGCTCACGGTCACCGGACCGGGCGGGGGCATCACCAAGACAGCCACGGTCACGGTGAACGTCCCGGCGCCGACGATCTCGTTCTCCGCCACCCCCAGCACCATCGCCTCCGGCCAGAGCTCATCGCTGGTCTGGACCACCACCAACGCCACGACGGTGACCATCGACCACGGCGTCGGATCGCAGCCGCTCTCCGGCTCCACCTCGGTCAGTCCGACAGCGACCACGACTTATACGCTCACGGCGACCGGCCCCGGCGGCACGCTGACGAGTACGGCCACTGTGACGGTGAGCAACGGCCCGAGCATCACCTTCAATGCCGCACCGGCGTTCATCGGCGCCGGCCAGGTATCGACGCTGACCTGGTCGACCTCGAACGCGGCGTCGGTGTCGATCGACAACGGCGTCGGCGCGCAACCGACCAGCGGCTCGACGACCGTCACACCGACCGTCACCACTACCTACACGCTGACCGCAATCGGCCCGGGAGGAACGTCGACCGCCCAAGCCACGGTCAACGTCATCCCTCTGCCGACGATCACCTTCTTCGCCGATCCTCCTTCAATCAACTCGGGAGCGTCGTCGACGCTCAACTGGTCCACCTCCGGCGCCGACATGGTGACGATCGATCAGGGCATCGGCCTGACCACCGGCAGCGGGTCGTTGAAAGTGACGCCGCACCAGAACACGACCTACCACCTCACCGCGACCAACGGTGCCGGAAGCAGCACCGCCCTGGTCACCGTGACGGTGATCGAGCCACCGCCGACAAAACATCGAGCGGTGAGGCACTAAAGAAAGCCTTCCCCCTTCGCGGTCTTCGCGGCTTCGCGTGACATCGATCTCACGCGAAGCCGCGAAGCCGCGAAGGGAAGGCTCTCCCCGTGCCGGCCTAACGCCAGTTGTCCTGCGCCACCTTCCAGACTCCCTGCTCCTTCACCAACTTCGCCGTACCGAAGGTCCTGTCGCCTCCCGTGGTCAGCGTTTTTCGGAGCTCGAGCGTCGTGCCGTCGGGATCGCGGACGCCGCCGACGACTTCGACTTTCCTCGCGGGCATGGACTCCATGAATGCCCACGAACCCAACACCGATTCGCTAAGAGGGGAGGAGTGCATCTCCGCGGCGACGGCGCTCTTCATCGATGCCGTCATCTGATCGAGCAGCGCCTTTCCGTTGCTCGCATCGAGATTGCGCCGGTAGGCGAGATACGCCGCCCCCTCCTCACCGCCGCCCGACGGCACGATGCGGGCCTCTTCGCGCGCGTCGTTCGCCTTGCGCGCCGCGGCGAGCGCCGCCCCGGCCGGAATCTCGAATCCTTTCTGCCCGACGGTGGTCAGGAAGGTGACGTTGTACTGCCAGACCAGCTTGAAGAACGTCTCAGCCTCTTTGGATCGCGATCGCCCGCCGGTCCAGCCCGCACTCAGACGATACGGCTCATACCAGAACTTGTGCCCCGACGTCGGCGTAGGTGTGCCGAAGGCCTTGTGGAACACCTCGACCGTCTCGACCTCATTCGCGCGATTGATGAACAGCTCGACGCCGGCGGCGTCCCCGTTCTTGCTCAGGTCGCGGAACGACACCCTCTCGCCCGAGATCATCCCGCTGGCTTCCTCGGCGAGCATCCCGGCGTCGAGAGCGCGGTCGGTGATCAGCACGCGCGTCGTCTTGTTCTCCGCATCGTAGCGGGCATACGCGTAGTGCAGCGCCGTGGTCTTTCCGTTCACCGTAACCGATCCGGAAGCATTGAATGCATGGCCCGCTTGCTCGGCCGCCACCCCGCGTGCCGCGGCAAGAAAAGAGGCGACGACAACCGCGGCCCGGCAGAATTTTAGAAAAAACATGGTGCACTCCTTCATTTCTGAGTTGAGTCGCCCATAATAACTCTCGACCGGGAGAAAGTGACTTTCCGATCGATGAAGGCCTTGCCGACGTGAGTTAAATCGCTCTACTGCTTTACGTTACGTTGAATTCGGACCATCCCTGGTCCTGGTCAATTCCGATCTCGCTACCGGTTCTAACCGTTACAAAATAGGACTTCTTTTTCCGCGTCGCCGCGAGTAGTTTGGATTCGGCGTTAGAGAAACCACATGTCGCACGCACGAACCGTCCGCAGCCCTGAATGTTGGCCTTTTGCTCGAAGGCTTGTCAATCGCCGTCAATCGAAAGTCGATCGATGTCAATCGAACGTTGATCGATGGGGATCAAAATTTGATCCCTTTCGATCAGGAGTCGATCGATGGGGATCAAAAATCGATCCCTTTCAATCAAAAGTTGATCGACATCGATCAAAAGTCGATCGACATCGATCAAGAGTTGATTGACGTCGATCAAAAGTCGATTGACATCGATCAAAAGTTGATTGACGTCAATCAAAAGTCGATCGACGTCGATCAAGAGTTGATTGAAATCAATTGAAAATGGAATTCGGGGGGTTGTTACACCGCCCCGGGAGGTTGATTGAGCCTTTTTCTGTCCGCGTAACTGATTGCGTCACCCGTTTTTCAGCATGCTGAATCTTCATCGATGAAGGCCGGCCGGCAGCGTGTCGCTCCGGCCCGTAAGAGCGAAGTCGAACTTACGAACCGCTT
>JADGNY010000155.1 GCA_017883235.1 Thermoanaerobaculia bacterium
GGTGGACCTCGTCCTTCGCGATGCGATCTTTCCGCCGCTTCGCGACGCGATCCTCGCCGAGGCGTTGCGTGTCGCCTGAACGAGAGTGGATCTTCCGCAGTGTCTGACGGCGCGACCTTTCGAGATCACGTTGATACGCGCGATACGGGAAGCGACTTGCCCGCAAGGGCTCTGGGCGATGACCTGCACGGCTACAGACTTCGAGACCGTGTTGAGCATAAGACTGCCCGTGTCTGTGTCCGCGAGCAGCGTCGGAAGCCCTGATGACACATCGAACCATGAGTACTTGATCGCCCCAACTCCGGTTGCCGCAGCAGAAATGCGCACAGTCTTGCCAGACTGAATCAACTGATCTCCGGGCTCAGCGATGATGGTCGGCGGCGTGCAGCCAGATGCGAGGGTGTTGCAATCGACACGGAGCGTGTAGCCGCCGACGGCCAACTCCGCCTGAGAGGTCGCGGCAATCCCGTAGAACCCCGTTTTCTGAATCGTGGCAACCATGTTTCCATCGTGGCCGGAAAGTGTTGACGACAGCAGGAGCGAGCCGTCCGGAGCGTAGAACCCGAACAGCGGCGCGAACGCAGAACTGGTCTGCTTGATGCTCAGCGTGTCACCAGCTGCAGCGTAGATTTCGTAGGAACCGTAGACCCGGTTTGGCCCGTCGGAAAACCGGCAACTCTGCGACGACAGCGTCCACGCGTACGTCTGACCGCAGACCATTTCCTGGGTGATGCATGATTGCGGCGCCGACGGATTGTCGTCCTTGACGCAGAACACGGCGACGCGATAGTGCCCGGACGAGAAGAGGTCGCTCGTACCCACTCCGATCGCCCATTTGCCTGAGCTGGAAATTACGTACGACGTCCAGACGCCACGGCCACCCGATACGAAAGGTGTGCTCGATGCGTCACCCTGCGGCGGAAGGAGCGTTGCGCGCGGGTTCGTCATCGTCGCATCCACCGGCCACACCAATACATCCACGATGTCGCCGATTTTCCCGTCGAACTCGTAGAAGTCGACGAACGTGCCATCGCTCGAGACCGTACAGTCACCAGGAGCGAGCACGCCGTCAAGGGTTTGCCCGCAAGCGATCGGCGTCACGGCGCATCCCGTAGCGTCGGCACGCTGGCGCAACTCCACAGTTTGGGCGGCCATCTTCGTCGAAGCGAGCATAGTCGCCAGAAGCGCTATCGCGACAACCGTCTTCCTCATTGAAATCCCCTCTCGAGCAGATTAGAGGGCCGCGCTGGCGGTTTTCTCCGTCACGTAGGTGCAGTCTCGCCGAAGCGTTGCAGGGGGTCGGTCAGATGGGGTCTAAAGTGTAAAGTAGCGACTTTAGACCTGAGAGAGAGAGAGAGCCGCCCGGGGGTTCCCGGGGGTAGGGAAAATGGCCGTGGCGGCCTCTCCTCAATGGGTGATCTGCTTGTCAACCACTCGGAGGGAAATCACCATGTTTGCTGGTCTGCTGAAATGGGTGTTGGTCCTCATTCTCATTCTCGCGGGCCTCGCATTCCTGTTCGCAGGAGTGGGCGCCTCGGTGCCTTGGGTCAAGTTCAAGGGGCTCGAGGCGCACGAGGTGCCAGAGGGATTAGTCATTCTCGCGGCTGGAGTGGCGCTCGCAGTCTTTTGGAAGGTCTCCTGGAGAACGCGCACGACTCGTTTAGACGAGTCTTCACCGGACCACGGCGGAAACAAGATCACTCGTACTGTTGTCGACGAGAGGTCTACGGACTTTAGTGACATCGACTGAGCGCCGTCCCGACCACTCTTTCACTAGCGCGACGAACGGCCTCCGACGCGCCGCACCCGGCCTTGCGCTCGCCTGAGTTCCATATCCGCGAGGGAGAGGCATCCGGGGTATAGAATGACTCGTTACCAGAGCCTCAAGCGGCCATCTGCCGGAAGGAATCGACCTCCCGAAGCCAAGTGACCACGCGGTTCCAGCTCGGAACCGTTGGCGACGCCAGCTTAAACGCAAGCTCGATCGCGTCCGCTTTCAACTCCATCCGGTCAGCGCGCCGCACTTCCAGCGAATCTAATTCCACGGAACTCCGTATACACCGCCGTGAGCGGAGGACGGTTGTTGCGGGTGTCACGATCGATCCGGACGGTGCTCGTCGATGATGAGCCGCTGGCGCTGGAAAGTCTGCGCACGCTTCTGGCGCACGAACCGGACATCGAGGTCGTCGCGGAGTATCGGAGCGGCACGGCGTTTCTGCGCGATGCCGAAGCGATCGGGGCCGATCTCGTCTTTCTCGATGTGGAGATGCCGCGCCTTTCCGGGCTCGACGTGCTCGAGCAACTGCACGCGGCCGGGGCGCAGCCGCACGTCGTGTTCGTGACCGGGTTCGATCACTACGCCGTGCGGGCCTTCGAGGAGGAGGCCCTCGACTACGTGCTGAAGCCGTACCGCGCAGACCGCCTGGCAAGAACGCTGATCCGCATGCGCCAACAACTGGCCTGGACAGCAGACTCCGGGGCGACGCACATGACGACGTTTCTTTCCCGCGTGGCCGTGAAGAAAAACGCGCGGATTCATCTGGTGAAGATCGATGAGGTCGACTGGCTGGAAACGGCCGGCAACTATGTGAGCCTGCACCTCGGCGCGGCGGAGTACCTCTATCGAACGACCATGGCAGCCATCGAGCCGCGTCTCGATCCGGCGTGCTTCGCCCGCATCCATCGCTCCACCATCGTCAATGTCGACCGCATCGTGGAGCTGCAGCCGACGTTTGCCCGCGAGCTGATCGTGCTTCTGCGCGACGGAACCCGCCTGCGCCTCGGCGCGCCCTATCGCGATCGCTTGCGACGACTGATCGAAGGGCTGTGAATTCACATGTTTGTCATCGGGACGCGGATGACCTTTTCGCTGGCCTTACGTCTTAACTGACATGCACGATGACCAGGGAATCCGGGGGACGCCGATTCGGCACCTCGGCCGGACGCTGGCGTCGTTCTGGCTGTTGTACAGCGTCTTCCACGCCGCTTTCGAAACCGCGGTGCTTCGCTCGGCGGGAGAGCCGGTGCCGTATCTCCGGCTGTCGCTGACGACGCTGTTGCAATCGGGGATCTGGACGGGCGTCAGTTGGCTGCTCTTCCGCGGCTGCATCGCCGCGCTCTCCCTCCGCCGCCCGCTGGTTCGCCGATTGGCGTTCCTCGGCACCATCGCCGGCACGTGGGCGTTGCGGCTGCTCTGTTATGCGTGCACGGACGTGTTGATGCGGAAGCCGCTGACGATCGATGGAGCCGCGTTCGTTCGGGCGCTACAGGCGGAAGCCGTCGGAGTGGCCCTGTTCACCGTGGTCCTGGCCGGCACCGTGATCGGGATGAGCTGGTGGCAACGGCAGCTTCAGGCGGCGCGCCACCGCGCGGAGAGCGAAGGCGTTCTGGTGCGGGCCGAGCTGCGCGTCCTGGCGGAACAGTTGGAGCCGCACTTTCTGCTCAACACACTGACCAGCATTTCAGCGCTCGCTGAAAATGACGCGGCCGCGGCGCGGGAGATGCTGGCCGGGCTGCAGGATCTGTTGGCCTACTCCATCCGCCACGGTGCGGCAGCCACCGTTTCGCTCGCCGACGAAGTGCAATTTGTCCGGCAGTACCTGCGGCTGCAGTCGCTGCGTTTCGGCGCTCGGCTGCGCAGCCGCATCGCCATTCCGCCCGACCTCCTGGCATGTCTCGTACCGCGGCTCATCCTGCAGCCTCTCGTCGAGAACGCTCTCAAATATGGCGTCGCGCGCTGCGAGGAGGGAGGGGAGATCGTGGTCGATGCCGAACGGGGAATCGGAGCGTTGATGATCCGTGTGCGCAACAGCAGCTCGGGCGCGCAGGCCTCGCCCGGAATCGGCATCGGTCTGGCCGCGGTACGGGCCAGGCTGGCGCTCCTCTTCGGCAACAGCCAGCGGGTGACCTTGACCGAAGACGGCTCTGGATCGACGGTGGTGACGGTGGTGATGCCTTTGGTGAGAAAGAAGGGAGCAGCGGCATGACCAAACTCCACTTGCTGGGATTAGCGCGTGTGCGACGGAGCCTGATCCTTCCGGTCGTGACCTTTACCATCGTGAACGCCGCGCTTCACGCCCGCGACTTCCGTTCGCATGGGCTTTGGATGGCTCCCACATACGTGCTCTTCGACAGCTCGCTGTGGATTGGGGCGGCCTTTCTGGTATTCGCGGTGATCGAGTGGAGACAGAGCCGGCCGCGGCAGCCGCGGCTTGCGGCGATAGCCGCTGCCACGGCAGGCATCTCCGCGCTTTCGGCGGCGATGGTGAGCGCTCGAGCGTTCTTCGAAGCGACGGTCCTTCAACTGCCGTTCGTTTCGGTCTGGCTGTCCTACCTCCCGGGAGACTTCTTCAACGCCACGTTCTATCTCGCCATCGTTACCGGAATGGGCTACGCGGTGTATTCGTGGGCCGTCGAAGACCACCGTCTCGCCGAGGAGGCGGAGCTCGACACGGCCATCGCCCGGGCAGAGCTGAAAGCGGCGGCAGGACGCCTCCAGCCAGAGCTTCTCAACGCAGCGCTGGCTCGTATCTCCGGCGTCATGGCTACGAACGTACCCGAAGCACAGCGTCTAATCGCCGACCTCGGCGCGTTGCTGCACGATTCGTTGCGACATCCGCAGCCCGAGCTGGTGCCGCTCGGCGAGGAGCTCGACTCCATCGAGCGTTACCTCGGGAACCAACGCTGCCGGCCGTGCCGGCCTACCCTTCCGTGACCCGCCGTTGTTCCCGAGGCGCGTAGGCCGGTCGCCTCCCGCTCCTGGCCAACTGCGACCGGTAGAGCTGGACGAGGTAGTCGTACAGCACCAGCTCGTGCTCGGGGCCGGCGGAGCGACTGAGGCGATTCACGAACATGTGAACGAGACTCGGGAGAATGGTCTGCAACGGCAGTTGCAGCCGGCCGCGGCGCTCGCGCGCCATCAACTCAGCGGCGGCGCCGGCGATCGCTTCCGAGCGCTGCCTGAGAGCGGGCACGGACGTCGGATCGTCGAACAGGCGCTGGAAGGTGTGACGCTCCCGGCGGAAGCGGTCCGCCAGCGACTCGCGTAAGGCCGCGTATTGGTATTGCCTGGCGAAGTGATTCCGCGATGCCTCGGCAAGTTTGAACCGGGCGGCGGGATCGTGACCGAAATCCGCAAACAGCGCGTCGATCCCGACGGCCATGAGCGGCCCCCGCATGTCGGCAGCAGCGTCGCCGCTGCACGACGCCAGCATGGCCAGGACCGCTTCGCTGTCGCGAAAGAAGATCTCCTCCATCAGCTCGATCGCTTCCGGACCGCCGTATCGTTCGACCTCGCGCTCATAGGTATCGAACTGGACTTTCCACGCGATGCCGCTTCCGATCAAACGCTCGGCGGCCAGTTGCAGCGCCGGTTGAACCACGGCGCGCAATTGCTGCGGATCGCCTTGAAAGCGAATGCGCAGATGCCAGGCCGGGTCGGCGTAGCGGATGAAGAACCAGCGGCGGGCGGCGCCGCTGACAACGACCTCCGCTGCGAGCGGTGCCAGCTCCTCCATGAGAACGCGATCGGCTGTGGCCGTGCCGCTATAGAACTTGGCGTACAGCCACTCAGAACCGGGCGGAAAGGTTCGCGGAACGAGCCGCGTCGGCGTCTTCGGCTGCTCGACCGCGACCGATGCCGACGGCGCGCGCCTGGTGAAGGGAACGATCAGCTCGTGCACGAAGCGCCCTTCCGGCCCGTTGGCGCAGAGCTCGTCCGGCGCCGGATAGAGCTCGGTGAGCAGCAGCTCGTGCCGGTTTCGAATCAGGTCGATGACGGCATCGAGTGCGAGGGCGTTGTCGAAGTCGAGCAGCAATTCCTGGTCGCCGTCGGCCAGCACGACATAGCGCGGCATGCGGCGCTCCGTGCGGAACTGCTGCGCCAGGCGGAAGCGCGCCGCTCCCCCGGCTGCCGCGATCGGCTTGATCTCCGTCGCGGAGACACGCCAGCGCGCCCGCTCCAGCACCACCCGGCCGCTGACGACGCGTGGAAGAAACGGCATCGCGTCGAGCGGCCCCCAATCCCACTGAATCCCCACGCCCATCTGGAGCGAGGCCAGAAAACGGTAGACGCCGAGACTCTCGGCGCTGGTGTTGTGCGCCGTCGTCAGGCGCGGAATCACTTCGCAGTCGAGGCGTTTCGAGCGGAGCCGGATGCCATCGCCGGAAACCGTAACCAGCAGATCGTCGAGCGGGATCTGCCTATCGGAGGGCGCACCGGAGCGGCCGAGGAACGGGATTTCGTACTGGCGCAAAACGGGACGCGCCAGAATGTTGCCGATGCGCCCCGCCGGAAGGTGGACGATCTCGGCGAAACACGCTCCGGGACGAAGTGCTTCTTCCGCGGCAATATGCTTTTCGACGCCGGCGTGGATGGTGGGGTCGGCGTGGCAGAAGCGACCCAGCATCCGCGCACCGGAGGGACCCGTGGCGAAGTGGAGCAGCACGCGATAGTCGCCGCGCGCGATCGCCTCCGACGACGATGCCGCCAGCGTCACCGACGCATGGAACGCATCGGGGAGTGCCGGGCGCCCGGGGTTGGCCAGCCGCGCGACGTCATCGTCGGTCAGCGCGACCTCCATCTCCCCTGCCGCCAGCGCGCGGGAGAGAAGCCGCAGCATGGCCGCCTCGCTGTTTCCCCACGTCAGTTGCATCCGGTCCGCATTGCGCCGAAGCGTCAGCCCCGCCAGCATCGGAGAGGCCTCGGCGGCCACATTGTTCGATCGCTCGTAGCCGATGCCGCTCTCTTCATCGAGCGCCTCCAACAGCGGAACTTCTCGATCGGAACCGTAGCGCTCCACGAATGCGCCGCGGAATTCATCGAGCGCGCGCCCGCCCCGCTGCCGCGACGAGTGGTGAAGAATCTCCACACCGCGGGCGATCTCCGCGACGACGGCGTCGCCGAGCACGACCTCACGCGGCGGCTTGATCAGATCGACCTGAAAGAGACGGGAGAGCTCGACCGGAACGCCGAGCGGCTCGAGCGCGCTGGCGATCCCGCGATAGCGTTCGGTGGCGAGCGCCGGAGAAGCGTCGATACCGGCGAGCGCGCGCTCGGCCTGCGCGAGCCGCATGCGCGCCTCCCCCGCCGCACCGATGGCCTCGAGCTGTTGCAGCAAACCGCCCGTGCTCTCCTCGCCGGTCACCGGCAACGCCAGATCGGCGAGCAGGAGCTGGTTGTCGACAACGTCACTCAGAAATGCGTCGGCGTCCTCACGCGTGATCTCGCCCTCGGCGTCGCTGGCGACCAGCGCTTCGGCCAGCTCGCAGAGGCGAGCGCCACCCGCGGCGCGCTGTAACGTTTCGCGAAGCGCGTCAAAGGCGTCGAAGGCCACGAGGTGATAGGTGCGCAGGCGGCCCCGCACGCGCGACTCGGCGAAACGCAGCCGGCCGGCTGCTTCGTAGAGGCTCGAGTTCGGGCGAAAAATCAGTTGGCGCCGAATCTCCGGATCGCGCACCAGGTGCTCGCAGAGGGCGTGGAGGTAATCCATATCCAGCCGGCTGTGGCGGCGATAACCATCCCGCGCTTCCAGCGCCAGTTGTGTGCGTGCGCCGACGCTCCCCGCCGTGCATCCCGAGAAAAGCCCGAACGGCGTCGGCCGCGTGACCATGCGCAGGAAGTAACGGACCAAACCCTGTTCGGTGCGCCGCCCTTTCTTTGACTCGGGCTCCCGCCGCCACTGCGCGATGCTTTCCGCCAGGTCGGGGGACGCCAGAAAAATCGCTTCTGCGATCTCCGGCCGGCCGACAAGAATCTGCAATCGTTCGCGCAACAACGCGATGTCGTGTGTCAGCGCATCCGCCAGCTCCTCACCGACCGCATGCGGCGCGCGCAGACCCGCGTTCCACGCCTCCAGCTCCTCGAACGGCAGGAACGGGGTGCGCATCACGACGAGATCGGAGGGAAGAAAGTCGTCGGCGATGGTCATGACGCCCCTTTCTGCGGCGGGACGCTGACGACCATCACCCGGTCCCACGCCGGCTCGACCTCGCTCACCGCCGCCAGCAGCGCCAGACCGATGCCGGCCACGCCGGAGAGGAATCCCGGCTCGCCGCGCCACTCCCCTTCCCCCGGCCGTCTGCCATCAGCCCAGCCGATGAAGCCGGCGATGCCTTCGCCGGGGCGGCGCATCGCCAGCGTCTGCCCGTACCAGGTCTCGGCGGCGGCGCGCAGTTCGTCATCCCCGCTGGCCTGGTAAAGACGATTGAAGAGATGGGCGATGCCGGAGGCGCCGTGGCAGAGACCGACGTCGGTCACCTTCGTCTCTTCCACCGACCGCCGCGCGGCGATGCGGGCGATGGCCAGCGCTTCCTCCTGCCACTCGCCGCGATCGAAGCTGCGCGCGGCGGAAAGCAGAACCGCAGCAACGCCGATGTCGCCGTAACACCAGGCGGTGCGCGTCGGCCGCGGATCGTCGTCGGGCGGAATGTGCGCGGGAAAGACCGAGCTCGGCCACGATCCCTTCTGCGCGAGAAGCCAGGGCACCGCCTCGTCCGCAAGACGCGGGATACGCGGATCGGCCGCGCCTGCGCGCTGCGCCGCGGCCAGAAATCCGATCACGCCGGGGATCCCGTGAGCCACGCCAAGGTTGTGATAGCCGCGCGGCATCAACTGGCGCTGCCAATCAGGCAGCCAGTCAGGGTTGGTGAACCAGGTGCCCGTCACGTCCCGCGACGTTTCAAGAAGGTCGATGACCCGGGCCAGCAGTTTGACTGCGCTCGGACTGGGAAGCCGCTCGACGAGATAGGTGCCATACCCGGCCAGTCCGCTGAGAAGCTCGAACTGCAGGCTCTCCGTCTCCTCCGCCAGCAACACCCGCAGCGCCTCGTCGATCTCAACGGCAAGCTCGCCGTCGCCCTCGAAGATCCCGCGCGAGAGGTGCGTGATCACCCAACCGACCCCGACAAAGCCGGAGTAGAGCGTGGGAAGCAGCCGCCGATGCTCCAGCGCCGCGGTGCTGATGTCGAGCGCTTCCAGTGCGCGGTCGGCCGCGCCGGCCTCTCCACGCGCGGCGTGCAGATAGGCAAAGAACAATGCGATGCCGGCCGCCCCCGCCGATACATGAGCGGGCGCCCATTCGTTTCCGGCCTCTCCCCGCAGATGCTCGGTCAGCGCTGCCTCGATGTCGGCGATCGTGCTCCAGCATTCGCGGCTGGCCGCGGCGCTCGCAATCGGTTGCCACGTGTGCATTCGTCTCCCGGAATGAGGCAGACGGCCGGGCATGGGCCCGACCGCCTGCCGCGTTGCGATGGCCCTCAGCAGCAGTACTGGCCGTGGGTCGCCGTGAGGCAGCTTCCGCCGGTGAGGCAGCTTTCCGTTGGACACGCGTCGCAGTTCGACGGACCGGTCGGCGGACAGAGGTCGGTGGCCAAACCGCCGACCGCGGCCTGAAGGTCGCGCTCGGAGAGGTGACGCAGCGTTTCCTTACTGAGGGAGAGTTTGCTGGTGATCTGCTTTTTCATGGGATTCCTTTCTTTCCTGCGGTGTGCGCAAGCCTCGCCTCAACCCCCGTCGGGGCGTGGCTGATGCGCGGGTGGGTGGGGGTTGTTTCCTCCGCGCCCTCGAGTTGCGCGGAAACGAGTCGGCGATAGAGTCCGTCGCGGGCCACCAGCTCGGCGTGGGTGCCCCGTTCGACGGCGCGGCCCTGGTCGAGGACCACGATCTGGTCGGCCTCGCGGATCGTACTGAGGCGATGCGCGGCCACGATGCGTGTGGCCCGCAGCGACCGGAGGTTCTCCTGAATCTTCTGTTCGGTAAGCGAGTCGAGCGCGCTGGTCGCTTCGTCGAGGATCAGCACCTTCGGCCGGCCGGCCAGCGCGCGGGCCAAAGCAATGCGCTGGCGCTGGCCGCCCGAAAGAGAGGCGCCGGCATCGGCCAGCACGGTGTCGTACCCCATCGGCAGCGCGGCGATTTCGTCGTGGATCACGGCGAGCCTGGCCGCCTCGACGATGCGGTCAAACGGGAGATTGGGATCGGCCAGGGCGATGTTCGCGCGGATGGTCGTTCCGAAAAGATACGACTGCTGCGGCACATACGCGATGCGCGCGCGCAGCCACGGACGCGGGAACTGCTCCAGCGGCCGCCCGTCGTACAGCACGCTCCCCTCCTGCGACGCCAGTAGCCCCGCCACGAGTCCGGTGAGCGTCGACTTTCCCGAGCCCGAAGGGCCGACCACGGCCACGAACGCGCCCGGCGCCACGGCGAGCGATACGCCGGCGAGGGCCGGAGGGACCAGCGGCCCATAGCGGAACGCCACATCGTCCAGATCGATCCGTCCCGCGAACGACGGGGGCCGCGGCAGCTCGCGCCCCTGCGGCTCGCAGGGAGTGGAGAGCACGTCGTCGAGCCGCCCGAGGTAACTGCCGAGCAGCTGGAACTGCGACGCATTGGCCACCAGCGTCGAGAGCGGCGCCAGAAATCCGGCCGCGAGCGCGGCTAGACCGAGCATCGCCCCGAGCGTCAGCGCTCCCTCCATCACCCGCACGCCGCCGTAGAGCAGCACGACCACCGGCGAAGCCAACCCCAAACCGTCCAGCAGCGCCGTCACCAACACGTCGAGACGGCCGCGGGCCAGCGAGACGTTGAGTTGCCGCACGAAAAGGTGCGACCATGTATCGACGGCCCGGCGCTCCGCGCCACACGCCTTGAGCGCCTCGATGCCGGAGAGCAATTGGACTTCGTAACTCTGCGCTGCCGACTGCGCCTGCAACTGCTCCGACGTCAGCCGCTGGCGCCTCCCCATCGCGCCGATGAGGATGACCAGGCGCAGCACTGCCAACGCCGCCACCACCAGTCCGAGCCGCACGTCGGCCACAAGCAGCAGCACCAGATACGAAACCACCATCAACCCGTCGAGCGCACCGGAGAGAACGGCCGAGGTGAGAATCTCGCGGATCGTCGAATTGCTGGCCACCCGCATCATGAGATCGCCCGCCGAGCGCTGCTGGAAAAACGAAAACGGCAGATGCACCAGATGCTCGAGAAAATCGGTGGTCAGCTGCGCGTCGAGCCGCGTGCGCAGCGCCAGGAGGATGTGGCCGCGGATGAACGTCGCCAGCGCCGAGAAACCGACCAGCATCAGCGCGCCCGCCGCCAGAATCTCGAACAGCCGCCGGTCGTTATGCGGAATGACGCGATCGACGAGCAGCCGCGTCAGCAGCGGCACCGCCAGCGCGAAGAGCTGCACCAGGATCGACGTCAGCACGATCCGGACGAGCGCCGCATCGTGGCCGAGCACCCGCTTGAGATAACGCCCCGCGAGCGGCGTGCGCCGGCTTCCTCCGGGCGCGAACTCCGGCCCGGGATCGAACGTCAGGGCCACGCCAGTGAGGGCGCGGTCGAGTTGCGCGCGCGTCACGAAGCTCCGGCCACTGGCCGGATCGAGAATCCAGGCGCCGCCTTTCTCCGCCCGTTCCAGCACCACGAAGTGCCGGAACTCCCAATGCAGAATGCTGCCGGGGTCGAGATACGCGAGGTCGCCCGGCGCACGGAGATGCACTCCGCGCCCGCGCAGGCCGAAATGCGCTGCCGCCGATAGCAACCGCTGCGCATCGAGCCCGTGCCGCGAGAGGCCGGTCACCCCCCGCACTTCGTCCAGCGACACATGCTTGCCGTGCATCGCCAGGCTCATGGCCAGGCAGGCCGATCCGCAGTCCGCCGCCATCGTCTGTGCCACGAAGGGGATTCGCTTAGCCATGATGCAGTCCCACGACGAACAGCAGCGCCAGCACGAATGCCGCGAACGTCGCCGCCACCAGCCACGGAGTACCGCGCGTCCAGAGCGGCTTCAGGTGCAGCGGCTCCGGGCCCGCCAGCAGCGGCTGATCGAGATTGCGCAGCGCGTGATCGCGGAAGGGGCTGCCCGGCGACTGGACCAGCCAGGCAGCGAGGTAAGGACTCACCTGCGCGGCCAGCGCCTCCAGCGTCGCCACATCCCGCGGCTCGAACGGCGCGTCCTGCTGCGGCCGCAGCGCCACCATCACCGCCACCACGGCGCCGCGCGGCGCGCGCACCGGCACACCGAGAAAGCGGTCCGAGAAGACACCGTCCGGATTGTCGAGATCGAGGTCGACACGCGGATCGCCGGCCAACCGCGCCAGGCAGACACTCATCCCGGTGCGAAGAACGAAACTGACCAGACCCGCCGCCGCGCTCGCCTCCTCTCCCCTCTCGCCCGGCGTCCACAACACATCCTCTTCACGATCGAACAAAACGCAGCGGCTGCGCCGCGCCTCGACCACCGTGCCGATCGACCGCTCCACGACGTCGGCCACCTCCGCCACGTTCTCCGCCAGCGCCATCCGGCGCAGATCGTCGACGGGAAGGGAGAGATCGATCGCCCCGTCGCGCCCGTTCATCCCGCGGGCGCCCTCAACCAGTGCAGCCAACTGGCGCTCGGGCAGGTCGCCGCCCGACAGGTAGAACAGGCGATCGGCATTCACGAGCGGCTGAAAGTCCGCCAACTGTTCCGGCGCCGAAAGGACGATGCTGCTACATCGTGTCCGAGGCGCCTGCGACGCCAACTCGTCGAGCGCCGCCATCACCCCGCGCGCGGTCGCCTCGGGACCAAACACCAGGACCACGCGCTCGTACCCGCGAATGGAAGCAAGCTGCCCGGCATCGAGCGCCTGGTCCACGCGATAGACCGGCTGGGCTACGGCGCCGGTCACCGGTTCCACTCCAAACATCCGGACATCGTCGCGAGGCTGAGCGGGAATCCCACGATTCCTCCGTTGGAAACGCTCGCGAGTTTGCGCCGGCCTGCCGCCAGGCCGAACGACAAAGGGACAGATTCGACAGATTCAGGGATGAATCATGCAAAAGCCGGGGAGATCGAATTACCGTTCGCGTTCAGTGTGGAAGATCCCATCGAGTTTTCGTTCATACTCCCGATCGGTCATGCTGGCTCCAACTCCGCGTTACCTGCTAACCGACCCGCAGGGTCGCCCCTACTTCCTGTGGGACATGGAGTGGACCCTCGATGAATTCGAGCGAGCACTCAATGATCAAGGCAGCTCCACTCAAAGAGCCTACTTGATCGGCAAATTGATGCGGCAGGCCAAACCGGACGACGCATTGCAATTCGTCTCGCCGCAACAGATGGCCGACCTCTGGCCGTCGATCGAAAGACATCTCGGCAAGTCCCGTCCTTTCTGGGCGTGGCTGCTCGAGCGATGGGAGCGTCTTGGCTTCGTCCGGCGGTAGGCTCGATGCGCTGCAACTGCGAGTCCTCGAAGCGCTCGCCGATGTCGAGCCACGTCTTGTTCTCAGGGAGGCGCCGCCCATCATCCCTCTTGGTCCCTTCGTCGGACTGAGAGGAAGCCAACACCCGGACTGTCGCACCTTGCCGTCAGCGGCGCGACGACGCCCGCCCCCGTTCGCCTGGAGTTCCACATCCCGGCGGGAGAGGCATCCGAGGTATAGAATGGCTCGTTACCAGAGCCTCAAGCGGCCATCTGCCGGAAGGAATCGACCTCCCGCAGCCGAGTGACGACGTGGTTCCAACTCGCAACCGTTGGGGACGCCAAATCCAAAGGTATCCTATGCTGTCGAGAAACGAAATCATGGAAATCCTCGGCGCGAATCGCGAAGAGCTTCGCCGCGACTTCGGCGTGGAATCAATGGCTCTGTTTGGATCCGCC
>JADGNY010000006.1 GCA_017883235.1 Thermoanaerobaculia bacterium
GCGGCTCAAGAAGGTAGCCAGGGGTGCGAGCGCTTTTTGCGAGCACCCCTGGTCTGCGTTGTCTCTTGAAAGCGTGCCGCGTCAGCGGCACTGGATGGAATCCCCGATTACTCCAGTGCCGCTGACGCGGCACCAAACCACGACATCTCGTTACCAGGGGTGCTCGCAAAAAACGCTCGCACCCCTGGCTACCGTCTGTTGCCGCTAACGCGGCAAAGGGGTCATGAATAACCGCGCAACCCCCCTACACCGGAATCCGACTCTTGTTCCCCACCAGCCACTGATCGAAGGTCTGCATTTCCGGGTTGAGCGACCGGGCTACCGTAGCGCTTCTCGCGCCGAGGAGCTCTGCTTCGAAGTCGCGATACACCTGGAACATGTTTCCCATCTCGTCGGCGCCAGGGAAGCCAAAGCCGCGATACGCATCCGCATCGACGGCGCTGTACTCCACTTTGATGCCCAGACCCTTGCCGAGCTGCTCGCTCATTTGAGTCATGGTGAGGTTCTCGCTGGTGATCCCGACGGTCTTGCCGATGTACTGCTGGCCTGCCTTGAAGATTCCGTAGGCCACCTTTCCGATGTCCGCGGCGGCGAGGCCGGCCATCTTCGCGTCGGCGAGGGGAAACGCCCAGCGATACACGCCGTCGTCACCCTTCTTCGGGGCCATACCGAACATGTAGAGGTTGTCCCAATAGAACGACGTCACGAGGAACGTCACCGGCAGGCCATGGAAATAGGCGTCCGCGTCGGCCTTGGCGTCGAAGTGAGGGACGCGATATTTCTCCTGCAGAAACGGCATTCGCTTGTCGTCAGGCGCCATCAGCTTGCGCGTGTCCTCGAGCGTCGACCAGATGACGTGCTTCACGCCGGAGGCCCTGGCCGCATCGGCGATGTTCTTTGCCTGCGCCTTTTCCTTCTCCGCCGAAAAGTGCTCCCAGAAATTGGTGACGCCGTAGACGCCGTACGCCCCCGCGAACGCCTTCTCCAGGCTCGCTGCATCGTCGAGGTCGGCGCTCACCACCGAGGCACCCTTCGCCGCCAGAGCCTCGGCCTTCTCCTTGCCTGGATCGCGAGTGATGGCGCGGCAGGCGAAGCCGCCGTCGGGGTCACCGAGGATTGCCTCGCACAGTCCGCCGCCCTGCGAACCGGTCGAACCGATGACGGCGATGATCTTCTTCTCAGCCATAACGTCTCCTTGTGCGGCCACTTTGTATCACCAACTCACGCGGAGACGCGGAGGAGACCGAGGAACTTCTTCTCCGCGCACTCCGCGCCTCCGCGTGAGTCCTTCAGTCCCTGACCGTGCAAAATTGGAAAGCAAACCGGCGGGCGGCAAACCATTGCATGTGACAGACGAGCGCGCGCGCCAAAACGGACCTACGTTAGTACGATCCGGTTCACCTTTCAGGGGGCTCCAAACAACCAATGGAGATCACGGCGATGAAACATCGTTCTTTGTTTCTGTTCGCAACGCTCTTTTTCGCATCCTCGGTCATTGCCCAGCAAACGCAACCGTCGCCCGGCATCGGCAACGCCGTGCTTCTGGCGACGAACAGCATTCAGATCGACAACGCCGTGGTGGTGGTCTCGGGCGATCTGATCGTGAACAATGCCACGAGCGGACCGTTCCTCGGCAACCAGGCATTGTCGCTCAGCAACTCCGTCACCACGCCCGCGGGGTACAAGCTCGCCGCGACATCGGTCGGACTCGGTCATTCGGCAGTGGTGCACGGTGACGTCTACTACAACACGCTGTCGAATCAAGGCTCGATCACGGGCACGTCGTTCACACCGCTGGCGTTGCCTGTATACGCGAACCTTCCGACAGTGTCCGTTCGCCCTTCCGGTTCAACGAACGTCACCGTCGCCAATGCCGGTCAGGTCACCCTGGACGAAGGCGCGTACGGCGATCTCGTCGTCGGCAATTCGGGGACGGTGCATTTGACCGGCGGCGCCTACGCCTTTCGATCGATCACGATCAGGAACGCCGCCTCGATACGCTACAACGCGCCAGCCGACATCGTCGTGAACGGGCGCGTCGACCTGGGCAACGCCTCCATCGTCCAGCCTGAGAACAACTCGGGCCTCACCGCAGCGGCCATGCGCATCCAGGTCAACGGCATCAACGGCACAAACGGCGGGCTGCTCTCGACGCCTCCCTCCGTTCACGTCGGGAACGCCAGCAAGGTGTTCGCCAACCTTTACGCGCCCGCGGGCTCGATCGTTCTCGATCAGTCCGTGGACGCAACCGGCGCGTTTCTCGCGCGCGACATTCACATCTCACAGGCCTGCCATCTCACCATCAGCAGCGCCTTCAATCTGCCGCCGGCCGCTGATCCGCAGAGCGTCTCGACCAACGGCTCGGCTCCGCTGCAGATCACTCTGACCGGATCTGATCCCGAGGGGGGACCGCTGACGTTCAGCATCGTCTCCGGACCACATGCTGGATCACTCTCCACGCCGGTATCTGTGTCGCCGGCGAGCGCGAACGTCACCTACACGCCAACCTCCGCGAACGTCGCCGATTCATTCACCTTCCGCGTGCGCGATCTGACAGGAGCCACCGGCGATGCCATCGTGACCATCAATGCGACGCCGGAAGATGCGCCGCCTCCCGCTCCGACGACCGTGGTGGCCACCGACAGCGCAGCCCAGACGACAAAGGACGTCCCCGCGACGCTGCTGCTCGGCGGCACGGCGCCCGCCGGCGTCGGGCTCACGTTCTCGATCGTTCCGAGCACCGGACCGTTCCATGGATCACTCGGCGCGGTCACGCAGGGCGCCGAGGTTCCGCAGCGCAGCGCGACGGTCGTCTACACGCCCGACGCCGGATACACCGGTCCGGACTCGTTCCAGTTCCAGGCCTGCGGCGTGATCGCCGGCGTCACCGTCTGCGATACGGCGCTGTTCGCCATCACCGTGCAGGCGGCGCTGTCCGATCCGCCCGGCATCATCGCCCACGACGTGGAAGTCTCGACACCGGCCGACACGAGTGTTCTGGTCTCGCTTGGCGAGAATTCGATCCTGACCGCGAGCCGCCGCTTCCTGATCAGACCCCTGGCCGCCACGCTCGACCCGGTCACGATCGCGGGCAATGTCGCCGATTCAAACGGCGATCACCTCGGCGACAACGCCAATGCCCTTCCGGGCTCATCGCCTGTCTTCATGAGCGCCGGCGTGAATCAGTCCGGCGGCGCGGGCTCGAACGGAACCGTGCGGATGCAGTTCGAATGGGACATCTCGAACATCGCCGGTTCCGCCGGCGCGCTTCAGAGCGCACAGGTGGTCCTTCCCACGAACCGCGGTACGACCGATTCGCTCGACACGTTCTTCTACTGGGTGGCCGCCAGCGGCGACGGCAACCTCACCAACTCGGATTTCGAGGCTCCGGCGGAACAGATCCCCGACGCGGTCATGCCGGTCCCGGCGACGATGCCGATCGGCAGCGACGGCACCTTCAGCTTCAGCGTGCTCGATCAGTTACGCGCCTCGGCACAGAACGGCTTCACCTTCTTCGCCATTCAAGGCCGCGTGAACGAAAGCCTCACCGGCCCCGCGCGCGGTCTCCAGGTGCGCACGACGGCGAGCGGAAACGTGAACAACAACGATGTCCCGATGCTGTCCCTGGCAACCCCGGGCATCACCGCTCCGCTAACCTACACGATCACCGCCCTCCCTCCCGGCGGCGTCCTTCGCGACAGCACGAATCAACTGATCAGAAGCGTCCCGTACGACCTGCCGAGCCCGCAGGTGAGCTACACCCCGAACACGGGCTTCCTCGGCGTCGACACGTTCTCGTTCAACGTGAGCAACGGCACGATCAGCAGTTCCGCGTTCGGGAAGATCACGGTGTTCGTCCCGAATTGCCAGACGAGTGCGCAGGGGTGCAACAACGGGAGGTGAGGCCGGCAGACGAGGAATCTGCAGATGAGAGGATTCGCTTCCCTCTCAATCTGCGTTCGTCTGCGTCGTCAGCGATGTTCTCCGCAGCGACGTAAAATACGCTGATGACCGACGACGATCTGAAACGCCTCTCCGACGCAGTGCGGCAGCAGCTCGAAGAGACGGCGAACCGACCTTCGGCCGAAAACCGGCATTACTTTGAGGTCGCCACGGAAGCATTTAGAGGTCAGGTGCAGCTGATCGCCGAGAGGATCATCGGAGTCACGGAGGAACTGCGACGCGAGACCGCCGACATTCGGCTGGAAATGCGCACCGGCTTCGCCGATACGCAGGCGATGATTTAGTCGTCTCACGCGGAGTCGATCGCCGGGTTCGCGCGCTCGAAAGTAAGGAGCAAGGGTTCGAAACAACCCTCGCCGATATGCAAGCCCGCATCGAACGCCTCGAATCGTCTACTCACTAACAGCGCTGGGTCTCCGCGGGATTCAGAGGTGAATCCGGCTGACTCCACCTGCCGCAAGAGGAATGCGGACGACGCGCCCGCCGGCTGAGGGCTGCGTTTTTGCCTCAAAGAGGCGAATCGGACAACCGACAACGCGCGAAGCGCAGAAACGACCCGCCGGCGCCAGCACCGACGCCAGAACCTGCGCCTTCACCGGCGCCGAACACGGACGACGGCGTCGCACGTCTGATGAAGTAGCAAGTAGCAAAGCGGGGCCGGGCGTGTGCCGATTCGCGGGCGCGACCGCGCCAGCACCGTTCTGCTGGAAAGTTCCATTTTTGGAGGTATGGAAATCTTTCCAGCAGACACTCCCATATTGGACTCTTCGGTAAGGTGATGTGGAAAGCGAATTCGGCTCCGTCTCTGTGCTTCGCGCGGAGCCGATATTGCGACTCCACCAGGAGGTTCTCATGCGGATTCGGATCACTCTGTTCGCGTTGATGTCATTGACCTTGACCTTCGCATCGCCTGCGATCGCCCAGATCCCATTCGCACAGCTCACTGATCCGACGAAGGACGCGCTGATCAACGACACGTTCAAGTTCTGCGTCACGTTCCAAAACACCGGGACTGCTCCCGGCTTCGCACCGTTCATCGATCTCGTGATGCCGCTCGATCCGATGAACGGGAACAGCCCGTGCGACGGAATCTCGTTCGTCGCCGCGACGGTGACGAGCACGACTCCGAACGTACCGCTCACGCCGGAGCCGCTCGTTCCGAGCGGATGCACGTCCGCCCTGACGACAATCACGCATCCGTTCTATCCGCAGGTGATATCGCCGACCGCGCTCGCCGCCGGAATGCAACTCGTCACACTCGCGCTGCCGTTCGGAAGTTACCAGCCGCTGCCGCAGCCGAAGATCATGATCGAGGTGACGGCGAAGATCAACGCGTTCGCCGACGTGAATAAGCCGATGACCATCTACGTGCGGGGCGGCTTCCGCTACGGAGCGAACCCCGGGCCGGGGCCTGCGATCGTGCAAACGAGCTCCCCGCCGGGCCCAACGGGCGTCTGGCAGACCGAAACGATTACTCCGCGCGTCGTCATCCTCCACAACACCTACTCCGGGGACGATCAGGAAACAGTGCCCGGTCCGAACTTCCCGCAGCAGTTCACGATCACGGCTGATGTCGCGCCGGGGGCGATTCTCAACGGTCTCACACTGCAGAACTGCCTCCTCTCAGGCGGCGTTTGGAGCGGAGCACCGACCATCACGACCATCACACCCGCTTCGACGAGTTGGGCCGCTGCACCCAACCCATTGTGTTTTGCGGTGAGCCTCTTGAACATCTCGGGTTTTCATGTCTCGGGCATCACTGGCGCCGGCGCTGGCACGATCGTGGTGACGCGGTCCTTTACGATCGACAGCACGCTGCTCGGTTTGACGAAGTGCTCCGCGCCAATGACCAACTCCGCGGTCATCTCGAACGGAACGTGGCAGCCAGCCGACCCGCTCGATCCGCTCGTGCAGTTGTGGGGAACGCCACAGTCGCCGTCTCCCGCCAACACTGTGATTCAGGTGAAGGCGCTCGCTGTTCAGAAAAAACCGCGGCCGGGACCGACGACACCGGGAAGCACGATCACCTACGACATCCCGTTCCAGGGTTCAGACTACCTTCGTTTCAGCAATCTCGTGATCACCGACACCATGTCGGACGGTTTGCAGCTCGTATCAGCATCATTGACAGTGACCGACAAAAACAGCACGAGGACGCTGTCCCCTTTCCCGGCGAGCTTCATCCATTCTGCGCCGACGGCGGTCAACGGCACGTTCACCTGTCCGCCGCTCGGTGGTGGTTCCAGTAGCTCCTGCGTGCCGCCGGGCCCTGCCGGCCCCGGCATCGTCAGTCTCCCGAGCACGCAATACGTGTTCGACATCTCCGGTGCGCTGGCCCCAAACAGCGGCTTGCTCTGGGGCGGGTTGGTCGGCGGCACGTCGACGGTCGCCGCGCGCGGCACGCTGACGATCACCGTGAAGGTCCTCGATGCCTTCCTCTACGGCAAACACGGTGGAAAGGACAACAAGGTCGATAAAGATGACCCGCTGCTCAACCACGTCGACATCACCGGCCAAGTCACCGGCGGCGGTATGACCTGCGGCGACGACGGCAACAGTTGTCTGGCCGTCCCCAGCGACATCCTGCACAAGGAGGTCGTCGCGGTGAACAACAGCTATCTATCATCACCAACGACCCTCGGCGGACCGAAGGTCACTGTCGGCGACAAGGTGACCTTTCGCTTGTCGAAGCGGATCCCGTCCGGCGACGCCGAGTCTCTGACGATTCAGGACTTTTACCCACTGCCAGTGATCCAGGCACAGACCCTTCCGAACGTGCTCCCGTGCTTCCCGGCTCCGCCGCTTCTGCCGACCCTGCCGCTACCGTTACCATCGCCGAGCGCCTGCTACTCTTTTTTTTCTCCTCCAGCCCAACCTCCGACGTCCCCTTCCACAGACAACAGCGTCATCTTCGACTTCCAGACGTTCGACGACCCGCTTAACCAGCCACGCGACCTCGCGATCTACACGACGCACACCATCTCGAACCTGCCGTTCGCCGACGGTCTGCTGCTGACGAACGAGGCCCAGGAGTGCGAGAAGAACTCGTACGGCGCGACGTTCTGCCAGGCCGCCATCGCGCAGTTCAAACTGGAGGAGCCGTATCTGAAGATCCTCAAGGGCGTGTGCGGTGGCTCGTGCCAGAACGGAAACACGAATTCAAGCTGTCCGAGCTGCCCGAACGGCGGTTTCAATTCGTCTACTGTCGCCGGCCTCCTAGGCTCACCGATGATTTACGCCGACGCGAGCGATCACGTGCAATTCGCCATTGCCGTCGAGAACACTGGCAGCGGTCCGCTTGGAGCGTTCGGCGTCCAGATCTCTGACAGCCTCGGGACGTTCCCAGGACACATGACGTACGCCAACTTCTGTGTGAAACGCGGCGATGGTGCGCCGGTCAACTGGTCGTTCAATGGCACGAACCAGCCCAAATCGTTCACGCTGTCGCTTTCGAATCCACTTCCCGCGTCAACGAACACTGGCGCCAACGTCATCCTCATCATGTACGACGTCGTCCTCGACCCGCCGCAGAGCATGGTGAACGGCTGTTACTCGAATAAAGGGCACATCGCCCACTATGCAAACTCGCCCGGCGGACCCGACTTCGTCAGCGCCGGCTACGTCGGACCCGACGCCTCCGCGACGGTCTGCGTCATGCCCCACGATCTGCAGAAGTCCCTCCTGTGGACCTCGGAGCCCGACCCGGTCTCGCCGAAGGTGACGATCGGAGAGCTCGTTCAATACCAGTTGAGCGTCATCGTGCCGGAGGGGATCTCGACCTTCACGATGGCCGACACCCTGCCGCCGGGACTGGCGATGGTTAACGGCCCAGCGACGGTCACTGCCGTCGGCTTCACTCCCGTTCCCGCCATCCCCACTGTCCTTAACAGCGGAAGCCCGACGAGTCCGCAGTTCACATTCACCAATCTTCTGAATCCCAACATCAACGGGGCGTGCGCGCGGCTCAACGTCAGGTTCTACGCGCAAGTCATGAACAACGCCCTTACGCTGAACAACGACGGCGTAACGAAGACGAATACGTTCAGCATCGGCAGCCAGACGTCAAATCCGGTCCCGGTCACGATCGTTGAGCCAAAGCTCACCGTGACGAAGAACGTGACGTACGGGCGGGGAGGAGCCGGCCCCGTCGCGATTTACGACATCACGATCACGAACACCAGCCCGACGGCCGCGACGGCGTTCGACATCACCGTTCAGGATGCGCTGCCAGCGTGCATGGTGCTGAGTCCGACTTCGCCCCCGAAAGTCGTCGTCCCCCCCGGCGTGACCTCGATGCCAATCCCTTCGGGGATCACTATTAATCTCCTTAAGGCCGGTCAGAGCGCGAAGATCACTCTCTTCGCGGGACAAACGTGTGCCGACTGCGCAAATCTGACCAACAGCGTACGGGTCGAGTGGACGAGCGAGCCAGGTCTGCAGGGAACCGCCAACGCCACACCCGGCGGAAGCTGTGGCGTCAATGGGGAACGGTGCGGCAACGGAAACCCGCACAACAACTACTTCGCCCTTGCCACGGCGAGCGTCTGCGGCAAGGTGTGCGGCGTGAAGTACGCGGACCTCAACGGCGACGGCATCCAGAATGTCAACGAGCCGCCGCTCGCTGGGTGGACGGTCAATGCCGGATCCGTTTCGGCGACAACGGACGCGAATGGCAAGTACTGCATCGATCTCGTCCCCCACCTCCCGCCGAGCCCCTACACCGTGTGCGAAGGTACATTGCCTAGCTGGACATCGACGACGACGCCCTGCACTCCGGTGACGGTCGTCGCGAACACGACATCGCCCCCCGTCAACTTCGGCAATCGGCCGCTATGCAGCGCGACGCTTTGCGGCAAGAAGACAACCCCTCCTCCGAACTCGCAACCCGTCGGCGGCTGGACAATCACAGCCACAGGCAATGGACCTGTCGTCACCGCCACGACGCATCCCGACGGCACGTATTGCATGACGCTCTTCGGCCCCGGCGGTTACACGATCACCGAAGCAGTGCAGACGGGATGGGCGCAGATCGTCCCGGCGTCAGGCTCCTACAACGTAAAGGTCAACTGTGTCGTGCCAACGGCCGGCTTCCCACTCATCACCGGCGTCCCCGATCCGAACCATGTCGACTTCGTCAACCAGAACGTCTGCATCAATGTCAAGTGCCCGACCTTCCCGAACTCTGAACACTGCGTTGTCGGGCCGAACAACAATCCGACGTGCGTGTCCGACATCATCAACAACCCGAATTGATCGAGCCGGTGTCACATCTCGGGTGGGAGGACCTTCGCGCCGAGGCGCTTCTTGATGAACAGAGGTATCGCGATCAGCGCCAGGAGCAGGGCGCAGACGATGGCCAGGCGGCGCAGGGCGTCGCCCTGCGTCATCGTGCCGTTGACGAGGGAGTCGGCGCAGTAGGTGAAAACGATGTGGGAGGGGATGACGCCGAGGAGGGTGGCCCAGAAGTAGTCGCGGAAGCGCATGCGGGCGATGCCGGCGGCGTAGTTCCAGACAGCGAAGGGGGGGCCGGGGATGAGGCGGACGATCAGCATGGAGGTGAAGCCTGCGTTCTCGACCTGCCGGCGGACGGCGTGGCCGGCGCTGCCGAATTTCTCGAGCAGACCTTCGCCGAGGAATCCGCCGACGTAGTACGAGGCGATGGCGCCGAGCATGCCGCCGGTGATGGCGTAGACCGCGCCGAGTTTCCATCCCCAGATCACGCCTGCGGCGATGACGAAGATGCTGGCGGGAACGGCAAAAACGCAGCCGACGGCATAGAGAACGATGAGCACGATCGGTCCGTACCAGAGTCCGCGAAGCCAGATGATCAGATCTTTCAGATGCGCCTTCGTGAGATAGGCGCGCAGCGGCGAGAAGTAAAGCGCCACCACGCCTCCGGCGAGAATCGCCAGGATCGCCAGCTTGATCGCGCCGCGCCGGTTCATCGAGGCCGGACCGCCACGAGGGTGCCGGAGTCGGTCGTCGCCGCCAGCCCGTTCACGCGCAGCACGGTGTCGAGCGCGGTTCGGCACGGCACGTTGCGGAAGAGGAACGTGCCACCTCCCGTCACGCCGGGATCGATGATCAGGTTGCGGATGCCGCACTGCTTCTGGATCGATTTGAGGACGTCATGCACATCGGCATCTTTCACGTCGAGGGTCACGCCCGCATGTTGCGCGGGCGCAGCGATTGCCGCGGAACAGACGAGCAGCAGGGATGCGATGAGAAGGACCGGTCTCACGCGTCGCCACAACGAGCGGGCGCGCATCGGGCATTCCGAGGCGTGCGGATGGAGATCTGCCGCGCAGACCTCAGAACGGCTTTCTTCGCGCGCTGCGCGGCAACGCGCCGCGGAGCGGCGCCCTGAAGATTGGACGTTACGACGCCGCAATAGCGGCAAATTCGCAGCCGGCTTCGCCGGCAAAGAGGCAGTAAGCAGCTTCACCAGAAGCAGTTGACTCGTTCCCAGAGTCAGTTACTCGTTCCCGGAGGCTGTTAACGGCCTCCGGGAGGCGGTTAAACTGCCTCTCGGAGGCAGTTAATACGCTCCTGAAGGCAGTTAACACGCTCCCGGAGGCAGTTGAACTGCCTCTCGGAGGCAGTTAACACGCTCCTGGAGGCAGTTAACACGCTCCCGAAGGCAGTTGAACTGCCTCTCGGAGGCAGTTAACACGCTCCTGGAGGCAGTTAACACGCTCCCGAAGGCAGTTGAACTGCCTCTCGGAGGCAGTTAATACGCTCCTGGAGGCAGTTAACACGCTCCCGGAGGCAGTTGAACTGCCTCTCAGAGGCAGTTAATACGCTCCTGGAGGCAATTAACACGCTCCCGGAGGCAGTTGAACTGCCTCTCGGAGGCAGTTAATACACTCCTGGAGGCAGTTAACACGCTCCCGAAGGCAGTTGACGGACTCCGGGAGGCAGTTTGACTGCCTCCAGCGGCGCGATAGCGGCGTCGTAACCTCCAATCCTCCAGAAGCGCGGGGGCGAGACGCCAGCGCTCCGTTCGGTAGGCTTCGCCGCCGCGCTTGCGCGCAACGAACGTTGCACGCTCATCACGGCTCCGAGGTCAGCATCTCCCTTGCCCGCACCTCGGTGGTCAACGAGGGCGCGTCCGGTCCTTTGGGATGGGTGATGCCGGTGAGCGTCGTCACTGTGACGCGGCTCCATCGGGCCGGGATGTCGAGCGTGACTTCGATGGTCGACGTCACCGCCGCGTCGGCGGGGGTGTCGAAGACGAGCGCGCCGATGCGGTCGACGGAGCGTACGAACGACAGCTCGATGATGGCCACCGGATGGCCGGCACGCTGTTCGATCGTGCGAAGCGTGGCCCGGGCCGGGATGGTCTTCACACCGTGGCCGAGCGAGTCGTAGCAATCGGCGAGCTGCGAGGCCGGAACGGTCCACGATGCGCCGACGACCAGCGGATAGTTGGCGATGCAGAGATTGGTCGCCTCCACGCGGAGCGATCGCTGCGCGAGCTCGACCAGTCCCATCCGCTCATCGTCGTCGAGCGGCTTGCCGTCGCCCGACGTGACGTCGATGTTCTTCCCCTTCACCACGAACTGCAGCGTGCGTCCGTTCATGGCGCCGAATTCGCTGGCGTTCTCATCGCCGTGGAGCACGCGGCCGTAGACGCGGCGCGAATGCACGCCTGCCGCATCGCGCGTGAGCGTCGTGTCGGTGTACTCCTCGCGGTCCATCTGCGAGATGCGCTTGTTCGAGAGCTCTTTCCCATCGACGGCGCGGACGATGCTCGTTCCGCTGATCTGCAATTCGGCCGCGCCATGCACGGCCGTTCCTACGGGAGGGTTGATGATCGGAGCAATGCGAACCGTGTCGACGGCGAAGGCGGAGGATGCCAGTCCCAGCAGCGCGGCTGCCAGCAGGATTCTGGAGTAGCCAGCACAGACAAGAGTGTCTGTGCCACATTGGTCCTGCTTTGCCGGCACAATCATCAAGCCAGGCTCTCGACGATGATGGCGATGCCCTGTCCGCCACCGATGCATGCCGAGGCCAGACCGTAGCGCTTCCGTCGGCGGCGCAGCTCGTAGAGCAGGGTGATGACGAGGCGCGTTCCGGAGGCCGCCAGCGGATGGCCGAGGGCGATCGCTCCGCCGTTGACGTTCAGCTTCTCCATGTCGACGCCGAGCTCCTTCGATACGGCCAGGATCTGGCCGGCGAAGGCTTCGTTGATCTCGATCAGATCGATGTCGGGGAGCGACATGCCTGCTTTCTTCAGCGCGATCCTGGTCGACGGCACGGGCCCGATGCCCATGATGTCGGGATCACAGCCGGCGATGCCCCACGAGACGATGCGTCCGAGCGGCTTCTTGTTCTTCGCGTTGTCCGCCGAGGTGACCACGACCATGGCCGCGCCGTCGACGATGCCGCTGGCGTTGCCGGCGGTGACGAAGCCGTCTTTGGCAAAGGCCGGTTTCAGCTTCGCCAGCCCTTCCATCGTCGTGTCGGGGCGCAGGTGATCGTCGGCGGTGATCTGCTCGCCCTTGCGGCCGACCGGCACGACCACGATCTCGTCCTGCAGGCGTCCCGCGCTCGCGGCATCGGCGGCGCACTTCTGGCTGCGCAGGGCGAACTGGTCCTGCTCCTGGCGCGAGATGTTGTACTTCCGCGCCAGGTTGTCGGACGTCTGCGCCATGTACAGGCCGACGTAGCTGTCGAGGAGAGCCACCATCAGCGAGTCTTCGAGGGCTCCCTGGCCGAGTTTGAGCCCCTTGCGCGCGCCGCGGATGACGTGCGGCGCCTGCGACATGTTCTCCATGCCGCCGGCGAGGATGGTGGTGGCCTCATCGAGCTGGATCTGCTCGGCGGCGCTGATGATCGACTGGATGCCGGAGCCGCAGAGGCGGTTCAGGGTGAGCGCCGGAACCTCTTTGGGCACGCCGGCCTTGAGTCCGACATGACGGGCGCCGTAGATGGCATCGCCCGATGTCTGCAAGGCGTTGCCGACGATGACGTGATTCACTTCCTCCGGCGCGACGCCGCTGCGCGAGAGTGCTTCCTTCGCGGCGATGACGCCGAGGTCGATGGCGGTGATGTCGCTGAAGGAGCCGTTGTATTCGGCCATCGGCGTGCGTGCCCCGTCGAGGATGACGATGTCTTTCATGAGCTCTCCTGTGGGAAAGCAGAAGGCAGAAGGCAGAAAGATGAAGGCTGAGGGATCAATTGCTGCGATCCCTTACTATGCCTTCATCCTTCATCCTTCATCCTTCATCCTTCCGCCTTCTGCCTTCTGCCTTCTGCTTTCTGCTTTCTGCTTTTCAAAAGCCTTTCGGCAACGTCATGCCGAGGTTCTTCACGAGGAAGGCCATCTGATCGGTGGTTTCCTCGATGATCTTCCCGGTCGGTTTGCCGCCGCCGTGTCCGGCCCGGGTCTCGATGCGGATCAGCACCGGCGCGGGGCCGGCCTGTGCTTCCTGGATGGACGCGGCGAACTTGAAACTGTGTCCCGGCACGACGCGGTCATCCGTGTCGGCCGTGGTGATGAGCGTGGCCGGGTACTTCGTTCCCGGCTTGATGTTGTGGTACGGCGAGTAGGCATAGAGGGCCTTGAACTCCTCGGGATTCGCGGACGAGCCGTAGTCGTCGACCCAGTAACGGCCGGCGGTGAACTGATTGAAACGGAGCATGTCCATGACGCCGACCGCGGGCAGCGTCGCGCCGAAGAGGTCCGGACGCTGCGTCAGCACCGCGCCGACGAGCAAGCCGCCGTTGCTTGCCCCCTGCACGGCCAGCTTGGCGGGCTTCGTGTAGCCGTTCTTCGTCAGATACTCGGCAGCAGCGATGAAGTCATCGAAGACGTTCTGCTTGTGCAGCTTCATCCCCCCTTCGTGCCACGCTTCGCCGTATTCGCCGCCGCCGCGTAGGTTCGCCACCGCGTAGACGCCGCCCATGTTCATCCAGGTGAGGCGCGAGACGGAGAAGCCGGGAGTCATCGAGATGTCGAATCCGCCGTAGCCGTAGAGGAGGGTCGGGTTGTCGCCGTTGAGCTTGAGTCCCTTCTTGTACGAGATGAACATCGGCACCTTGGTGCCGTCCTTGGACGTGTAGAAGACCTGCTTGACGACGTAATCCTCGGGGTTCATCGCCACTTTGGCGCGGAAGAGAAGCTGCTTCTCGCCGCTGGCGAGGTCGTAGCGATAGACGCTCGGCGGCGTGGCGAAGCTGGAGAAGGTGTAGAAGGTCTCGTTGTCGTCGGAGCGGCCGCTGAAGCCGCCGGCGCTGCCGATGCCGTCGAGCTCCATGGTGCGGACGAGCTTGCCGCCGGTGTCGAACAGGCGGATCTCGCTGTGCGCGTCGCGGAGGTAGTCGGCGACGAAACGATGGCCGATGTAATCGACGCCCTGCAGCTTGGCGTCGCTCTCGGGAACGATCTCTTTCCAGTTCTCGCGGGCCGGGTTGCGGAGATCGATGGCGATGAGGCGGCCCTTCGGCGCGTTGAGATCGGTTCTAAAGTACAGCACCGGCCCGTCGTTGCCGACGAACGAGTAGTCGTTCTCGATCTTGTCGACGACCGTGACCGGCATGGCGTACGGGTCCTGAAGATCTTTGACGTGGACCTGATTCTTCGCCGCGGTCCCGGAGGAGGTGCCGATGATCAGGTAGCGTCCGCCCTCGGTGACCTCGGCGCCGTGATTCCACTCCGGCTGCGCGGGGTCGTAGTAAACGACGACGTCGTCGGACTGAGGCGTGCCGAGCCGATGGTAGTAAACCTTCTGGTCGCGGTTGAGGCTCTGGTACGCCTTCCCTGCCTCAACGGCCGGGAAGCGCGAGTAGAAAAAGCCCTTGTCGTCTTTCGTCCATGAGATGCCGGAGAACTTGACCCACTTGATCTCGTCGGGGAGCTGCTGTCCGCCGGCCACATCGACCACTCGGATGATTTCCCAGTCCGATCCGGCCTCGGCCACCTGATACGCGGCGTACTTGGCGTCGTCGCTGATGGCCAGACCGCCGAGCGCCACGGTGCCGTCCTTCGACCAGCCGTTCGGATCGAGCAGCACGCGCGGCGTGTCGCCCCACTTGTCGACCGTGTAGACGACAAATTGGTTCTGCAGGCCGTTGTTCTTCGAGAAGAAGTAGCGGCCGCCGCGCTTGAAGGGCGTGGAGTATTTCTCGTAGTTCCAGAGCGTGGTGAGCTGCTTGCGGATCGGCTCACGCGAGGGGATGGCGCCGAGGTAATCGAAGGTGATCTTGTTCTCGGCCGTAACCCAGTCGGCGACCTCCTTCGAGGTGCGGACGTCGGTTTCCAGCCAGCGATAAGGGTCGGCGACTTTCGTGCCGTGGTAATCGTCGACCTGGTCGACCTTCTTCGTCTTCGGATAGTCGATCGGCGCCGCGGATGCAACGAAGGTGACGAGCGCCAGCGCGGCAATCAGGGTGACCGCGAACTTGCGGAGATTCATCGGATGAGCTCCTTTTGGTGCGGTGGAAGGTGAGTAGGTCAGGTGGATCGGTAGATTAGTAGATTCGTGGCAGTCGAAGAAACGTGATCCTAATCTACTAATCCACTGACCGACGGGTCCACTACTTTCCGCGGTAACAGCAATGCGATGCCGGCAAGTTCCACGACCACGATCCAGACGCTCCCCTCGATGCCGAACATGCCGCCGGTGAGCCATGGTGAGCCGCGGCCGATCGTCCGCAGGACGGTCGCGCCCGAGACGTAACCGCTGACGTTGTAGCCGAGGATCGGACCGGAGAGAAGGTTCCAGCCGAGGTGGATCCCGATCGGGAACCAGAGCCGCTCGTAGCGCGCATAGGCCAGGGCAAGCAGGATGCCGGCGAAGAACAGATTGGCCATCGCCAGCAGCGAGACGGCGTTGTTGCCCGCGTGAAGGGCAGCGAAGACGACGGACGAGAAAAGCACCGCGCCGAGGCGGTGGGTGCGCCAGATTTTCTGGAACGGATAGCCGCGGAAGAGCAGCTCTTCATGGAAGACCGCCGGCAGAAACACGGCGAGGAGCTCGAACCATGGGAAGCCGTTCCCCGCCACGTGCCGCAGCCGCGTGGTCAGCAGCACGAGGCCGTCCGCGGCGCCGATCAGGAGAACGGCGGCGCCGCAGCCGAACAATGTCTCGCGAACGGCAAGAGCCGGCCGAACGAAAAGACCGAGAGGCCAGAGGCCATGCTCCAGGATGCCGATCGTTCCGATCGTGGCCGCGCAGACGCTGAGCAGGGAGACCCACTGCCCGAAGTAGGCATCGGCGGCCGCGGTGACATATCCCGCGACGAAGAAGGTGGCCAGATAGAGCGCCACGAACAGGCTGAGCGCGGCCACGAGATGCCAGAAGCCGCCCTGGCGGACATCGGGCCGGGTGGAAAACGTCGCCGCGCCGTATTCGGATTTCATCCCCGCACATGATGACGCAGAGAGTCGCGATTTAGTTTGCATTCATGAAGTTACACGTGCCGAGGCGTATTGGCGATGGTATAAAACAAACAGGACTGATTGTCGTCCACCCCCTTTATGCTCTTCATAATCGACTTCGATGGAACCGTCGCTCCGGCAGACACGGTGGACGCCCTTCTCGAGCAATTCGCCGATCCGGAATGGCGGAGGATCGAACTGGAATGGGTCGCGGGGCGGATCAACTCCCGGGAGTGTATGGCGGCACAACTGGCTCTCGTGGCGGCCGAACGCCCCGTTCTCGAGAGTTTTCTTCGTTCCGTACCGATCGATCCGGCCTTTGCGGCGTTCGTTCGCCACGCAACGACCTTCGCCGATCTTGCCATCGTCAGCGATGGCCTCGATTACCCGATCCGGCAGGCATTGCAGGGACTGCGCACCCCGCCAATCCCGGTCTTCGCAAACCGCCTCAGCTTCCGGCCCGGCGGCCTCGAGCTCTCGTTCCCGTATGCCGATGCGGCCTGCAGCGTGAAGAGCGGCCTCTGCAAGTGCGCCGTGACGCGCGCCGTCGACGCCGGACGGGGGCTGACGACCGTCCTGATCGGCGACGGCCGGTCTGATCAGTGTATCGCCCGCCGCGCCGATTACGTCTTCGCGAAGGGTTCTTTGATCCGATTCTGCGAAACCGAGCAGATCCCGTACATACCATTCGAATCATTCAGTGACGTATTAGCCATTGTGAAGGGGTGGAACATACGTCAACCCGGCGATCAACGAATTGAGGAGAAGTCATGTCCCTTGGCAGTTTCCTAGAGCCGGATGTCGTTTCATCCGAACGTACAGAACTGAGCACCGAGGAGCTCCTCGAAAAAGACAGCCGCTACTGTTCCTATGGCGACACCGTTCATTATGCCAACCCTCCCAAGATCTTCTCCGGTTGCGAGGGCAGCTATCTCTTCGACGACAACCAGACTCCCTATCTCGACCTGCAGATGTGGTATTCGGCGGTCAACTTCGGCTACAAGAACCGCCGGCTGAACGATGCGTTGAAACGGCAGATCGACACCCTGCCGCAACTGGCCTGCCAGTACCTGCATAAGGAGAAAGTCGAGCTTGCCGAGGAGCTGTGCAAGATCATGGAATCGCGCCTGGGCGTGAAAGGGCGCGTCCACTTCAACGTCGGCGGCGCGCAGGCGGTCGAGGACTCATTGAAACTCGTCCGGAATGCAACGGGCAGGAATCTCAATTTCGCCTTCATGGGCGGCTACCATGGCCGCACGCTCGGGGCGAGTGCAATCACCTCCAGCTACCGCTACCGGCGCCGCTACGGGCATTTCTCCGACCGGGCCCAGTTCATCCCCTTTCCCTACTGCTTCCGCTGTCCTTATGACCTGAAGAAGGAAGACTGCGGGCTGTACTGCGTCAAACAGTTCGAGAAGCTGTTCGACACGGAGTATCACTCGGTATGGGACAGTAAGGCCCAGCAGTGCGAATTTGCGGCGTTTTACATCGAGCCGATCCAGGGCACCGGCGGATACGTCATCCCTCCGAAAGGATACTTCGAAGAATTGACGCGCATCCTCAACGAACGCGGCATTCTGATCGTGGTCGACGAGATCCAGATGGGCATTCACCGGACCGGGAAATTCTGGTCATTCGAGCACTTCGGCCTGAAACCGGACATCGTGGTCTTTGGCAAGGCGCTGACGAACGGCCTGAATCCTCTGTCGGGAATCTGGGCGCGGGAAGGCCTGATCTCTCCCGAGAAGTTTCCGCCGGGCTCCACGCATTCGACCTTTTCTTCGAACACCCTCGGCACGGCGACCGCGCTGGAGGTCGTGCGCATGGTTTCCGAATCGGACTACGAAGGGAAGGTCAACGAGAAAGGCGCCTATTTCCTCTCCCGCCTGCAGGACTTGAAGGGACGGTGGCGGATGATCGGCGACGTCGACGGGCTGGGGCTGGCGATGCGCATCGAGATGTGCCAGTCTGACGGCTTCACACCCAACCAGGCACTGACCAACGCGATCTTCGAGGAGGGGCTGAAAGGCGACATCGCGGCGCGCGGAAAGCACTATGGACTCGTACTCGACGTCGGCGGCTATTACAAGAATGTCTTCACCCTGGCCCCCTCGCTCGAGATCACGAAAGACGAGATCGATCTTGGGATCGACCTGCTGGAGAGTCTGTTCCAGCGTTGCGGCGCATCCTGATCGATGAACTCTATGACTACAAACCAACACGGACTCTTCGAAAAGCGCGGGAAGACGGGCGTACTGCTGGTTCACGGCATTACCGGCTCGCCGGCGGAGATGCGACCTCTGGTCAGGAAGCTGGCAGCACAGGGCTTCAGCGTCTCCTGCCCGCAACTTGCCGGCCACTGTTCGAACCTGGCGGATCTGAAACGGACGCGCTGGACCGATTGGTACAAGTCGCTGGAACGGGCGATGGAGAGTCTGGCCGAGGAGTGCGATACGATTTTTGTATCCGGATTGTCGATGGGTGCGTTGCTGGCATTGAAGCTGGCGGCCAATCACCCAGACCGCGTCCAGGCCGTTGCTACGCTCTCGGCCACGTTCTTCTATGACGGATGGAACATCCCACATCTGCGGCAGCGATTCCTGCTGCCGCTCGCAATCTACTCACCCCTTCGCTACTTCTGGTCGTATCACGAGCCGCCGCCCTATGGCATCAAGGACGACCGCATCCGAAACATGATCGCTGCCGTGTACCAGAACAGCAGTCTCAGCCTGCCGGAGAAGTACGGCTATTCCGAATTTCCCGGGGTCACGATCCGTGAGACCTTCCGGCTGATCAAAGACGTGAAACGGGAACTGGCGAACCTCGTCGCCCCGCTTCTCATCGTTCACGCCACGGAAGACGACATGGCCAGTGTAAAGAATGCCACCTTTCTTGCCTCACAGGTCTCCTCCGCCGACGTGGATACGTTCTATGTCGACGACACGTATCACGTGCTGACGCTCGACAAGCGCAAGGACGACGTAGCCGCGCGCGTGGCGGAGTTCTTCCTGCGCATCCGCGCGGCGTCATTGGAACCGGTCACTATGAGTCTCAGCGGCGCATGAGCCGGAAATAGGAAGAATCATGGCCACCATATTCGAAAGAGTTCAGACGATCGCGGCAAAGAAGTATTCTCTGGATCCGGCAACGATCACCCCGGAGTCGACGCTGGAGAGTCTCGGGCTCGATTCACTCGACCTGATCGAGCTCCTGTTCGACGTGGAAGACGAGTTTCAGATTCGCGTTCCGCAGGAAGGCGGCTCGGGTCTGAAGACGGCTACGATCGCCGATATCGTCGAAAGCATCCGGAAGCTCGTCCCCGAGGAAATGCCGGCCACGTGAGTTCATGTCAAACCAGGCTCTCTTTTTCTGGATAGCGAACATAGTCCTCGATACGGTGGGGCATCTAGCATTCAAGTCCGCCGCGTCCGCCCATGACGAAAACGAGCTGCAGCGCTGGAAACAGATGTTCCGCTCGCCGCGATTGTGGATCGGCATCACCTGCTTCGTTCTGGAGTTCGCGGTCTGGTTCGCGTTGCTGTCGCTCATCCCTTTGTCACAGGCGGTGCTGATCGGGTCGATCAATATCGTGGTGGTCATGCTGGCCGGGAGGCTGCTTTTTCATGAGCGCCTCGATCGGTTGCGGGTGGCGGGAATGTCGCTGATCGCGATCGGCGTCGCACTCGCCGGAGGGCTTGTGTGAACCGGCGGCAATTCTATCTGGCCGGGTTCGGCGCGCTGATGTTGGCGGACACCTGGACCCAGACGGCGTTCAAACTGGCGTCACGGGCGACCGGCGAATTCGCGCCGAACATGATCTGGCTGCGAGCCGCAGCCCTCAGTCCCTGGATTTATGGTGCCATCGCCGGCTACCTCGTCGCCTTCCTGACCTGGATGACCCTGCTCGAGCGCGCTCCTATCGGACCGGCCTTTGCGGCATCGCATCTCGAAGTAGTCACCGTTCTCATCGTCTCCGTCGTGCTCTTCGGCGAACGCCTCTCCCCCGCGAAGCTGGCCGGCGCCGCGTGCATCGTGCTGGGCGTCATTCTCCTGAGCCTCAGCGAGTCGAAGCACAGCCATGCCTGACCGCTGGCGTGAGATCCCGCCAACAGCAGGCCTTCCCCTGCGTTGGAGAGATTTCCTGCCGCGAGCAGGAGCCAACGTTCTGGAATCGACACTCGCCGGGATCCTGGACGTTCCTTCCGTGCAGATCGAATGCTCAGGGACCGCGGCGCTGGTCATCGCCATGACCACACTCAAACAGATGAGCGGCCGCCGCTCCGTGGTCATTCCGGCCTATACCTGTCCTCTGGTGGCGCTGGCAGTGATGCATTGCGGCCTGCTTCCCGTCGTCTGCGATCTGCAACGCAATCACTTCGACGTCTCACCGGAAGCATTGGAGCAATCCTGCAATGACGACACGCTGGCGATCGTTCCCACCCACCTCGGGGGAAGAGTGGCCGACCTGAACATGGTCTCCGCCGTGGCAAGGCGCAACGGCGCGTGGGTGATCGAGGATGCGGCTCAATCGCTTGGAGCGACGTATCAGGGCCGGCCTGTTGCAACGCTCGGCGATATCGGCTTCTGCAGCCTTGCCGTCGGCAAGGGCCTCACTCTCTATGAGGGTGGTGTGCTGGCCGCGCGTGACGAAAACCTGCGCCAGGCCTTGCGCGAGACCAGCGCACAGGCTGTCCCGTATCGCGCGGCCTGGGAGGCTCTGCGCCTGGCCCAGCTGTTCGCGTACGGGATGCTCTATCGGCCGGGGGGTCTTCGCCTCGCCTATGGGGTGCCGCTGCGACGGGCATTGAAACGTAACCGGTTGATCGATGCGGTCGGCGACGACTTTCCTCCCAGCATCCCCATTCACCGCGTCGGGACCATCCGGCGGATGATCGGAGGGAATGCCGCGATCCGCCTTGCCTCATTTCTGGCGATGCTTTCCGAGCAAGCCATCGCTCGAAAGAAAGACCTCGAACGGATTTCCGGCCTCACGGTCATGGGCGATTCGCATGGGAACGACGGTACCTGGCCGTTTCTCATGGTTCTGATGCCGACGGCACGGGCTCGCGACGCGGCGCTGGCTCGCCTGTGGACCGCCGGCCTCGGTGTGAGCCGGCTGTTCATCCACGCGTTGCCGGACTATCCGCGCCTGGCCGGGAAATTCGGAACACCGGACGTTACCAATGCGCGCGACTTCGCGGCCCGTATGCTGACCATCTCCAACAGCCCGTGGCTACTCGATCGCGACTTCGCGACGATTCAATCAGTCCTGGCCGGCGTCATCGACGCCGCGGCATGACCGCATTTCTCGCACTCTCACTGGAATCATCAGCACTCTGTTACTCGTCGAGAGCCTTCTCCCCCGCGGATTTCTTGCGGGGGAGAAGGTGCCGACAGGCGGATGAGGGGGCGTATGCGCGATATGCCGATGTACCGACGCTGGTATGAGAGCGGTTGATGCGTCGCGTTACATCCGCGTGAAGCGCCCCCCTCATCCGCCTTCGGCACCTTCTCCCCCCGCAAAAAAACCGCGGGGGGAGAAGGCTCTCGACGGGTAACAGGGTGCCAACGATTTAAGTGAGAGTGTGAGAAATGCTGCCTAGAACCGACAGCAACTCACGATTCACCTCCTGATGCCGTATCTGCCACTCCTCCAGCAGATGATCCGGAATCGGCGGCTGACGATCCAGACCGCTCAGCAATCGCTTGAAGCGGCCGCGGTATCGGTACGAGGAAACGTCGCCGGTCACGTCGCTGCCCACCAGCCGTCCTCGTAACAGCCGGATGGCGGAGGTGAGCTCCTCGAGCCGCATGACCCCCTGATCCCAGTTCGTGTTGACGACATCGGCCGCCAGCACGTCCTTGTCGATCGTGAGATAGATGGGCTCGACGGAGGCCGCCATGGCATCGCTGAAGGCATCGAGCAGCGAAGGCATCGACGCAAACGAGCGGCTGTGTCGAATACCCAGTGTCCTCATCGCGCGCAACTTCTTTTGCACGCACCAATAGCGCACCTTGCCCGAGTAGAGCGGCAGGAGGTGGTTTTCCCACAGATGGCCGCCCTCGACGTCGTTCGACGTGATGCCGACCACGTGCACGCGCGCAACGAACGGCAACCGGCTCACATGCCAGACCCATGAACCGCAATGGATCCCGAAGGGATAGCGCATGTTGTCCGGATGATTGTCGAAGACGACGATCTGGAGCCGCTCGCCCAGGCTCCGCAGACGTTCGATGAGGAGGTAACTCACGTGGTGATAGTCGCCGCTGCCGAGGAAGACCGCCGCCGGCGACAGCGCATCGAGGACCGGGGCAAGTTGCCGGCCCAGGGCGCGCAGAACGGCCAAGCCGCAACCGAAACGGATGGCTTCCTGGCTGTCGCCCAAAGGAACGACGTCGGCGTCCGCAAGCGGCCGGACCGACGCGTCGAAATCAAGAATGAGCGATCGAGACACTCGCGTCCTGCCACCGGCGGTCCGCCTCAAACAAACGTTTGAACGGCCGCAAAAGTGTTCTCAGCACCGGATTGCGCACATAGACGGCATGCTCGGTAAAGGTGAAGCGTGCACCGAGCTCGCGTTTGATCTCGGGATCGGTCCACCCGGCGACGTAGTAGCGAAAGCCATGAGCCAGCGCATATTCGAGATTGTGAAACCAGCTCACCGCATAGAGATTGTAGTGGCGTGACTGCGGATAGGCGAAGCCAACGTACTTGTCGATGAGCATCAACTCCCGGAAGACACAGAAATTGAAGCCGATCAGCGCGCCCTCGACCCGATAGGTGAATACCACTCCCCCCATGTTGCCATCCTGGAGCACGGCCCGGAAGAACGCCGGGGTCAGGAGATCAAAGTGCAGGTCGCTCTGCCGGTAGACGTTCAGGTAGAGCTCGTACAGCTCGCGCAACCGCGTCTCGTCGCTGAAATACGCGTGACCCGTCCGAAGCTCCTCGATCACCATCCGCGAGGCGCTTTTCAATTTGCGCCGCACGTTCCTCCGGCGGGTGTGCGACAAGGTTGAAAGAAATTCGTCCGTGGTCGCGAAATCGATCGGCACGTAGGCAAGGGCCTGGCCGTCGACCAGGACAAACCCCTCCTCACTGCAAACATCGGCCACCCCGCGGGAAAACGCGCACGCCGCGTCACCGACCAGCGTGGCCTCCGTCGGAAGGTCCTTGATGATGAGAAACGGGTAGCGTGGCGCCAGGTCTGCCAGGAGCGCGCGCACCAGTTGCTCCGGCGCGGCCGAATCCGGCAGCAGGACATACTCCGAGACAGTGGTACCGACGAAGCACGTCGTCGCATGGAGGAAACGCCTCCACCTTCGCGCCAATGGCCAGCGATCCATTCTTCTCCGAAGCGGCGGCTCGACGGTGGTCAGGAGATCGAACGGCGCGGAAAACGCTGGTGCTCCACCATTCAAATCGACCGTCGAAAATCCCTCGGGAGGATGGGCCTGGAAATGCCGGACAAGATTGGCAGGCTCGATGAGGTTATGAAGCATCGGCACGGTGGTCGGCCTGAGCGCGAATCTTAGTACACGCTGAAAAGGAAGAGCACGGCCTTGCAGCCGTGCTCCAGGCGAACAGCAATCGTCGCGTTACTACTGCGCGGCCTCGACGATGATGCCGATGTTCTTCGCTCCGCTGGCGCGGGCCATGTCGAGGAACCGGATCGTGGAGTCGTAATCGACGTCGGGCGAGCCCTGGAAGAAGACCATCTTCGACTGATTGCCGTGCATGATGTCGCGGATGCGTATGGGGAAATCTCCGGGCGTCACTTCATCCTTGTTGATGAAGATGTGGTTGTCCGGCAGCAGGCGCAGGATGATCTGATCGTTGACCGCGGACGGAGGGAGTCCGGGGGGCGCCTTTGGCGGAACACGCACGAGATAGCCCATCTGCACGACCGGCGTGATGACCATGAAGATGATGAGGAGCACCAGGACGACGTCAACGAGCGGCGTGACGTTGATATCCGACTTGATTTTGCCGCTGCCACCTACCTGCATTGCTTAGATCCCCGATTGTGATTTCTTCGGCTGAGCGATCAGACCGACGTTATTGAACCCCACCTCGCGGCAAGCCTTGAGCGCTTCGAGCACAGCGCCGTACTTCACGAGTTTGTCGCCCTTGACCGCGATCTCACGGTCGGGGGTGCGCTCATGAATTTTCTCGAGCTCGCTCTGCATCTGTTGCTTGAGCACGGGTAACGAGCCGAGGTAAACGGTACCGTCGGCCTTCACCGAGATCTGCAACTGCTTGTCCGTATCGGGCGTTTTCTCCGGCTCTTCCGTCACCGGAAGATTGACCGGCACGCCTTTCTGCAGCATGGGCGTGACGACCATGAAGATGATCAGGAGCACCAGACAGACGTCGACCAACGGCGTAACGTTGATGTCGGAGGTCAGCGCGGTTGCGCTGAACTTTCCGAGTGAGCTATGCCACCGATGAGTTGCCATGTGTGCCGGCTTCCTTCAGCAAGTAGATGGACATCTCCGAGCCGGAGTTCGACATCTCGACCGTGAAGCGGTCGACGCGGTTCTGGAAGTAGTTATACGCCCAGACCGCCGGGATGGCGACGAAGAGGCCGAAGGCAGTCGTCAGGAGTGCTTCGGCGATACCGGCGGAGACCGAGGCGATACCGCCGCCGGACGTAGCCATCTTTCCGAATGCGTGCATGATGCCGATGACGGTGCCGAAGAGACCGACGAACGGTGCCGTGGCGCCGATCGTGGCCAGAACACCGAGGTTCTCCTTCAGCTCTGCCACGGTGATCATGGCCGTACGGTCCATACCCTGACGGGCGGCTTCGACCGCGACTTCCGGGTCGCTGTAGCGTTTGTCACGCCGCGCGGCCTCGAACTCGAGCAGACCGGCCGAGATGACCTTGGCCAGATGCGACTGCTTGTACTTCTTGGTGATGTCGATGGCCTGTTGATAATCGCCCTTCGTCAGCACGTTCGAGAGCGCACCGAGGAGTTTGAGTGACTGGTTCTTGGCCTGATTGAAAGTGATGAAACGCTCGATCATGACCCAGATCGAGTAGACCGACATGATGATCATGACGATCACGATGCCTTTGGCCGCGTTCGACATAGAAACCCACAACGCTCCGAAACTCATATCCATGGTGCAGTTCCCTCCAAATGACCGCCGGCCGGGCCGGACGTTCTTTAATTCAGTTTGAAATTAACCGTGAGGTTGAAGATAACGTCCACCGGCTGCCCGTTGAGAGTACCCGGCTTGAATTTCCAGCGTTTGACCGCGTCGACGGCGGCTTGATCGAGACCGAACGGCAACGGCTTGAGGACATGGATGTCTGTGACGTCGCCGCCCTTGCTGATCGTGCACTCGACGATGACGATGCCGGAGATGCGAGCCTTCCGGGCCACCTCGGGATATTGGGGCTCAACCCGATTGAGAACGACCGGCGCCTTGACATCGCCGCCGACGCGCAGCGGCGCATCCTGTTTCGGCGGAGGAGCCTCAGTGATGACGCCGCCGATCACGCCGCCGACGACACCGCCGGGCACACCACCTTCGACACCACCTTCGACGCCGCCTACCACTCCGGCGCTCGTCGCCGGTGTCGCCACCGGCACCACCTTTTCGGGAACTACGCTCGGCGCCATCTCCTGAATGTTCTTCGGAACCTCAACCGACTTGACCACCTGAGTGGCAGTCGCTGCCTTGGGCGGAGGAGGAGGCGGAGGAGGAGGGGGTGGCGCGGCAGCAACGGAATACTGCGCCACCTGCGCGGGAGAGTTCATCGGGAACTCGACGGTCCAGATCGTTCCGACGACGAGTCCCACGACCACGACCACGTGGATTGCCACCGACACCGGCAGCGTCATGAGCTTCTGGATGCCGACTTTCTGCTTCTTCGATTCAACGACGGTAGTTTCGAACATTGTCTTGGCCTGTATCGACTCGAACGCGTTTCCGCTAGCTCTTCTTCGCGGCCGCGGCCTTTCTTGCGGCAAAGATCTGGATCGCCTTGTCACGGAGAACAACCGCCTGGGCGACATCGGCCTGCGCCTTCACGGGATCGGTCAACGTGTCGACCAGCGCCTGCTGGCGCCAGAGCAGGCTGAGGTAGACCATGGCCTCGGAGTAGTCCGGCTTCATGTCGACGGCGCGCTGCAGCGCTTCCTTGCCGCGATTGATGATGTCCATCTTCTGCGCGACGTCGGCGGGCGGGTTCTTCGCCACTTTTTCGTAGCAGACGACGCCGAAGATGTAGAAGGCCTCGGGGTTCTTTGAGTCGAGCAGGGTGATCTTCTGATACCAGTTCAGCGACTCGTTGAAGTCACCCTGCTTCGCGTACAACGTGGCCACCGACTTGACCGCCTCGAGATCCGCAGGATGGGCAACGAGGTAGTTGCGGAAGTAGTCGATGGCCTGCGACGTCCGGTTCGCGTTGAGATACATGTTGATCAGCGCGTCGCGGGCGATGCGGTCTTCGGGCCGTTTCTTCAGGTAGTTGTTCAACTCCTGAATGGCGGCGTCGGCGTGCGCTTCGTTCTTCGCACTCTTGTCGTCCGGAACGTACAGTCCGATCTCCGAGTAGCCGACCAGCCGATCGAGATCGGCGAAGCTCGGATCGATGGCGCGAGCCGCTTTGTAGTGCGGGAGAGCCCCGGCGTAGTCTTCCTTCTGATAGGCCTCGTTGGCGGCCTTGATCTCCATCCGCGCCTGGATCTTTTTGCAGCCGAGCGAGGAGAGGGCGAGAGTCAGTGCCGCCATCAGGCACAACACCTTTTTCATGAAATGTCTTACTCCAAGCGTAGTGGTCGTCGCGGATCGGATACTGAAGCGACCTGTCAGGCTGTCCGGGCGGTTGGCCGGCCCCCTCCGAGACAATGGCGTGCGACTATACCCACGGAGTTTTGCACCGTCAAGGCGTTCGTAACACCTGATACCGAAAGTTTTAGTTGACATCGTCCGCTGTTATTTTTTGCATCCTGCCCGATGGTTGGACACGCGAGGGTTCACCGAGGAAACCGGAACCTGGCGAAGCCGCGCAGATCGTCAATACGTCGGCTTGAACTCCTGAGTCAGCGAGCTGATCGTTTCCCACAATTCGGGAAACAACGGCTCCCGCGTCCCCCGGATGACGTGGTAGTCGGCGGGCGCCATCGTTTCCAGAATCACGATCTGCTGCCGCAGCAGATTGATGATCCGCGCGCAGCGGTCGAACAGACAACCGACAACGCTGCGAACGCAGCAGTTACACCAGCTCCAAAATATGTCCCAGCTTCTTCTTCTTCGCCTCGAGGTATTTGCGAGTGTCGTTCGAGGGGGCGATCTCCAGCGGCACGCGCTCCACGATCTCGAGGCCGAAGCCTTCGATGGCGACGTACTTGGCGGGATTGTTCGTCATCAGACGGATCTTGCGGACGCCTAGGTCGCGGAGGATCTGGGAGCCGGTACCGTACTCGCGGATATCGGGAGGAAAACCGAGCTTCGCATTCGCTTCGATCGTGTCGTGCCCCTGCTCCTGCAGCTCGTACGCCTTGAGCTTGTTCAGCAGGCCGATGCCCCGCCCTTCCTGCAACAGATAGAGGATGACGCCCTTCCCTTCCTTAGCGATCAGCTCGAAGGCACGGTCGAGCTGGTCGCCGCAATCGCAGCGCGCCGAATGGAAAACGTCGCCCGTCAGGCAGGATGAATGGACGCGGACCAGAATCTCATCCTGCTCGCCGATCTCCCCCATCACCAGCGCCACATGCTCTTCGCCGGTGATGTCGCTCTTGTACGCATGAACGCGGAAGTCCCCGTACGGCGTCGGCATCCGCGGGGAGGCCATGCAGTGCACATGCTTCTCGGTCTGCATCCGGTACTGGATGATGTCGGCGACCGAGATGATCTTGAGGCCATGCTGGATGGCGAACTGCTGGAGATCAGGCAGCCGCGCCATCGTGCCGTCTTCGTTCATGATTTCGCAGATGACCGCGGCTTCGGTCATCCCGGCGATGGTGGCCAGATCGACGGAGGCCTCCGTCTGACCGGCGCGTTTGAGCACGCCCCCTTTTTTCGCCCGCAGCGGAAAGACGTGCCCGGGGCGGAGCAGATCGGCAGGCTTCGTCCTCGGATCGATGGCCACGCGCACCGTCTCGGCCCGATCGTGCGCCGAGATGCCGGTAGTGACCCGGCCACGCGCTTCGATCGACACCGTGAAGGCCGTGCCGTAGTTCGAGGTGTTGTGCTCGACCATCAGCGGCAGATCGAGCTCCTGGCAGCGCTCCTCGGTCATGGCCAGACAGATCAGACCGCGGCCGAAACGGGCCATGAAGTTGATCGACTCCGGCGTCACCTTCTCGGCGACGATGCAGAGGTCGCCTTCGTTCTCGCGATCTTCGTCATCGACGATGATCACGACCTCGCCGCGCCGGTACAGCGCGGCCGCTTCTTCGACTGTGGCAAAGGGCATGGGAGGATTGTACAGCGGTCTCGCGGCGAAGAAGTCCCATCCTGACGGCGAGCGTAGCGAGGCCTGTCAGGATCTCTGGTGGAATCGCGAGGTCCCTGCTGGAACCGACTGACGCGCGGTCTCACCGGAGATCCTGACAGACTCGCTACGCTCGCCGTCAGGATGGACTTCTTCAAACCGCGAGACCTCGTAACCCCGCTATCCAGACACCTTAAAGCTCTGTTCCACCGTATACGACTGTTTCGACACGGTATCGACGATCTTCATCTTCAGCGTGTAATCGCCCGGCTTCAGGGCCGGTTTGATCTCGGCAAGCGGAACTGCGCTGATGATCGCGTAGTGGCCGGGGCCCGGGGTGCCGGTCAGCGGCAGGGCCGGAGCGTCCATCAACGGTGCGGGGATCGTCACCTTATCAGGGCCGCCGGTAAGGTCGAGCTTGAACTGCAGCTTCGGCATGTTCGTGGCCGCATCGATGCCGGGGTTGTTGACCTCGACGAAGTAATTCAGCTCATCGTTGGCTTTGAATGTCAGGTTCCCCTTCGGCACGATCTTCAGCTTACCGAAGGCGAAGGGCGCTTTCGGGGGCTCGGCTACACCGAGCTCGTAGACGTTGTCCGACAGAATCAGGCGGGACGTTCCGACCGATTCCTTCGACGGACCGGCCACTTCGATCGGGCCGGAGGTGACCAGTACCGGCTGGCCGCCCTTCGCCAGGCCGACGATGGCTGTGTACTTGCCCGGTTGGAGGGTCAGTGTCTTGTCGACGAAGAAGTCGATGCGCGAGGCGGTCAGCTTGGCAGGCTCTTCGAAGGTCGTCACGCGGGTTCCGGCCGCATCCTCGACCGCGCCGAAGATCGTGTCGGCACCGTCCGCGGCGATGCCTGCCGACGACGGAACGTAGACCACGACCGGGACGAATGGATCACCCGCGGGAGAGACGAACTCGGCATAGGCGAAGGCCGCGCCATGATTCGAAGCCTTGCCCGCTTTCGCATCGGCCAGGGCCGACTCGAGCGCCGGCGTCTTGACGCCGGCCACAGGCGCCGCCGGCAAGGCGGCCTTCGGCGCGCCGCCGACGGGGAACGTCGGAACCTTGGTCAGCGTCGGCTGGGTAACAAAGCTCATCAGCATTCGGTTCGTGGCCGCGGTCAAGTCGAGTCCCGGCGGTGAGACCAGTTTGAACGTTCCGTCGTTGAACTGATCGTGAAAGATGAACTCGGCGCGCGGAACCCCGAAGAGCTTCACAGACAGGTCGCCGTCATACGTAAACGTCATGTCCGCCGAGCCGGCGGTCGAAAATGCGGCGCCGACCTCGGCGTCCCGCATGTTGGCTCTCGTGTTTCCCTGGGCCGAAGCCGGCTTCGTAGTCCGCGCGATGGCGTGGTTCGGGGGTCCGAAAAGGGTGGCGATGCGGCCCGGATCGGTCATCGAGCCGTGCGTGCGGCCACGACCGAATGCGTCGTCGGCGGCCTTCACGCGGGCCTCGAAATCCTCGCGGAACTCATTGCGCGGCGTGGCCGGCGTCGGATCGCGGCGCGCCCAGAAAAGCTCGATGAAGGCATCGGCCTGGGCATCGGTCTGCACCGCCAGCCAAGCCGCCTTTTCATCGGTGGTCATCAGGTACTGCACCGGCCCTTTGCCCCAGTCTGCTTTGGCGGGCGAGAGCGCGGCCAACGCGCTCGTGGCCACGGCGGCGACGAGCATGGCGGCAATCAACAAGCTGCGAGTTTTCATCCGTTTCTCCCCTTGATTAACCGCCCGGTCCAAACATTTGAGGACCGGACCTATTCCACGCCAGCGGGCAACTCATTCGCCGTCGAATTTCTCCATCTCGTCGTACAGCTTGTCCATCTCGGCGTCGATCTCTTCCTGTTTGATGATGCCCTTGCGCACCAGCAGCGCGGCGAGGCTGTGGAGCAGAATGCTGTTCTCCACGATCATCTGCTCGAACTGTTCGTCGTCGTCGCTACCATTGCCTTCGCGATCGATGTCGTCCATGCGTTGCGCCCTCCTTCCAGCGCGGGGAGGATGTACCACAAAACTTCAGAAGTCCATCCTTCAGAAGTCCATCCTGACGGTGAGCGCAGCGAGCCGAAGTCCCATCCTGACGGCGAGCGTAGCGAGCCCTGTCAGGATGGGACTTCGGGACGCGCAGTTACAATCCGCGCCATGAAACGACTTGCCGTTCTGGCTCTGCTTCCCTTCCTTCTGCTCGCCTGCCCGCGCCGCGAGTCCGCCTCTTCGGCGATGAAGGTGGGCCTCCTCACCCCCGGCTCCGTCAACGACGGTGGCTGGAACGCCATCGCGTACGAGGGTTTGCAACAGATCCACAAACAGCTCGGCGCGGAGATCTCGAATCAGGAGACGAAGACGCCGGCCGAGATCGATGAAGGGTTCCGCTCGTACGGCGCGAAGGGATTCGATCTCGCCTTCGGCCACGGCTTCGAGTTTCAGGACGCCGCGCTCAAAGCAGGGAAGCAATATCCGAAAACGATCTTCATCACCACCTCCGGCAGCTCTGTCGCGCCGAATGTCTCACCGATGGTGTTTCAGTTGGAACAGGCCACCTACCTGCTCGGCGTGATCGCCGCGCGCGAGTCGAAGAGCGGCAAGGCCGGGCTGGTCGGGGGCATCAACCTGCCGTCGATCGCATCGACGTTCCTCGCCTTCAAAGCCGGCGCGCAATCGGTGAATCCGAACTTCGAGGTGAAGGAGATCTACACCGGAAACTTCGATGACGCCGGCGCCGCGAAGCTGGCCACGCTCTCATTGATCAATGCCGGCTGCGACTTCATCTTCCATCAATCCAACGAGGCCGGCCGCGGCGTCTTCCAGGCCTGCCAGGAGCGCAAGGTCCGCTGCTTCGGCTCGAACAAGAATCAGAACGATATGGCTCCCGACGTCATCGTGGCCTCGGCGGTCCTCGACGTCCCGGGCGCATTCGTCTACATGGCCCGGCTGGTTCATGACCATCAGTTCCAGCCGCACGTCTACTGGCTCGGCATGCACGAGAACATCGTCTCGCTGGTCTGGAATGACAAGCTGAAGGCGGCGCTATCGCCGCAGACCGTGGCCGAGGTGACGCGCATCGAGGCCGATATCCGCAGCGGCAAGTTCGAAGTACCGCGCGGCAAGTTCTAGTCGCCGGAGCTCACGCTCTTACCGTGGCTCTTACCATGGCATGAGCGCGCGCTCCGTTTTGATCCTCGCGTGCTTCGTTTCGATCCTCGCGTGCTTCGTTTCGATCCTCGCGTGCTTCGTTTCGATCCTCGCGTGCTTTGTTTTGATCCTCGCGTGCTTTGTTTTGATGACCGTGTGCTTTGTTTTGACGCTTCCGCTCTTACCATGGTGAGAGTGCGCGCTTCGTTTTGACCCTCGCGTGCTTCATTTCGATGCTCGCGAGCTTCGTTTTGATGCTCGCGCGCTTCATTTCGATGTTCTCGTCCCTCGTTTTGATGCTCGCGAGCTCTGTTTTGAAGCTCGCGCTCTTACCATGGAATGAGCGCCCACTTCCTTTTCGAATCTCGCTCCTTCGGTGCAAGCATCTCTTGTTTCGTTTCGCTGCTCGTGTGCTTCGTTTCGAACCTCGCTTCTTTCGGGACCAGGCGCAAAGCCAAGCGTAGCTTCTACCTACTACACTGAATCCAGATGCGCCTGTCGCACATCACCAAGCGCTTCGGCGCAAACGTCGCCGTCGATGACGTTTCCCTCGACTTCGCGCCGGGGGAGATCGTCGGACTCGTCGGCGAGAACGGTGCAGGGAAGACGACCCTGATGTCGATCGCCGCCGGGGAGCTGGCGGCGGACGAGGGAACGATCGAAGACCGCCTCGCCGCCGGGGTCGTCCATCAGCACTTTCTCCTGGTCAGTGAGTTCACCATCGCGGAGAACCTGGCGCTGGCGATGTGGGGCCGCAACGCGGAGGAGATCATCCACGACTCCGGGATCGAGCTGCGCGACGTCAGCCGGCGCGTCGGCGATCTCTCCGTCGGCGAGAAGGCCAAGCTCGAGCTCATCAAGGCGATTGCCCGGCATCCGCCCGTTCTCATCCTCGACGAACCGACTTCCGTGCTGGCGCCGACGGAGGCGCGAGAGTTGTTCGATGTCATGCGCCGTCTCGCCGCCGCCGGCACGACCGTCATCTTCATCAGCCACAAAATCCCCGAGGTGCTGGAAGTGGCCACGCGCATCGTCGTCATGCGGCGAGGAAAGATCGTCGTCGACGGCGGCGTGATGAGCGCCGCGGAGTTGGCCGAAGCGATGGTGGAACGGCGGGCCAAACGTAGGTCGGACTCACGTAGGTCGGACTCTCTAGTCCGACCGGTGCTCGCGCGGGCGTCAACGACAGGCAGTCTATCCATTACCGATCTCCCGAGCACAGGTCGGACTGGAGAGTCCGACCTACGTAAGTCCGACCTACGTATCGCCGGTATCGACGTTCATCGCGGCGAGATCGTGGCCATCATCGGCGTCGCCGGCAACGGGCAGTCTGAGCTGGCGGCGTCGCTACGCGATTCCCTCCGCGGACATGTCGCGCATATCCCCGAGGATCGCGCGCGCGACGGACTGATCACCCAGATGACCATTGCCGAGAACATCGCACTTGCCGAGCCTCGCTGGAGGCCGCGCGAAGCGGCGCAGAGAGCCGCCGCGCTCATCGAGCGATTCAACATCCGCGCGCAGTCGCCGCTGCAGCGCGCCGGCTCCCTCTCCGGCGGCAACCAGCAGAAAGTCATCCTGGCCCGCGAGCTTGAGCGGCAACCGGAGATCATCGTCGCCGCCGAGCCGACGCGCGGCCTCGACATCGAATCGACCCGGTTCATCCACGACGAACTGCGCGCCGCCGCCGGCCGCGGCGCCGCCATCCTTCTCATCACGTCCGATCTCGACGAAGCCTTTGCCCTCGGCGATGCCATTCATGTGATCTATCGAGGGACGCTGAGCGCGCGGCTGACACCCGGTGACGCGGCAGACCAGGCGCCGATGTTGATGGCGGGGGTCGGAGCATGAGCCGTCTGTTTCGCCGACTCCGACCCCCGACACCCGACTCCCGGCTCCCCCGCATCGCCATCGCCATCGGCGCCGCCCTTCTCTCTCTCGTCCTTCTCGCCCTCTCCGGCATCGCCTTCGGCCACGCGCCCGGCGAGCTTCTTTCGATCCTGATCAGCGGCTCGGTCGGATCGAAGTTCGCGCTGGAAGGGACGCTTCTGAAATCCGTACCGCTGCTCCTCACCGGCCTCTCGGTTGCCATCGCCTTCCGAGCCGGGGTCTGGAACATCGGAGGCGAGGGGCAGTTCCTGGCGGGTGCGCTCGGCGCGTTTCTCGGTGCGCGATACGGGATGGCCGCTGCATTGGCGGCATCGCTGATCGCCGGCGCGCTATGGGCGTCGATCGCCACGGCCATGCGGTTGTGGCGCAACGCCCCCGAGGTGCTGACGACGATTCTTCTCAACTTCATCGCCATTCACCTCCTTGGCTACGCCGTCAACGGACCGCTGCAGGAAGCGAGCGGGAAGTATCCGCAGAGCGACGTCGTCGCCGCGTCGCTGCCGGCGATCGGTTCGAGCGAGCTGCACGCCGGCATCGTCATCGCTGTCGTGGCCGCCATCGGAGCGTGGTTTCTGTTGTATCGAACGGCGGAGGGATTGCGGCTGCGCGCATCGGGATTCAATCGCTCCGCGGCGAAATGGGCGGGCGTCAATGTCGATGCTCAGCTCGTGCGCGCCATGGCTATCTCCGGCTCGATGGCCGGCCTGGCCGGGGGCATCGAGCTGCTCGGGGTCACGCATCGCCTCTTCGAGCGCTTCGCCGCCGGCTACGGCTACGCCGGCATCGCCGTGGCACTCCTGGCGCAGCTCCACCCGCTCGGAACGCTGGCGTCGGCATTCTTCTTCGGTGCGTTGACGACTGGCGCGGGCGAATTGCAGAGGACGGCCGGGATTTCGTCGACCGTGGCGACGTTCGGCCAGGCGATCGTGATCCTGGCGATGATCGCGCTGACGAGGCGCAGGAACGCATGACAAACGCACTGATCGCCGCCATCCCTCTCGCCATCGTCGCCTCGACGCCGCTGCTGCTGGCCGTCCTCGGCGAGTTGGTGGTCGAGCGCGCCGGAATGATCAACCTCGGCATCGAAGGGATGATGCTCACCGCGGCGATGACGGCCGTGGTGACCGCGCAGCTCACCCACAGCGTCGTGCTCGGATTTCTCGGCGGCATCATCGGAGCAGCGGCGGTCGGCGCTCTCTTCGGATTGTTCGCTCTTCGTTTTGCCGCGGACCAGATCGTCACCGGAACGGCCATCGTTCTTCTCGCGCAAGGCCTGACCGGATTTGTGTACCGCGAGCTTCAGCTTTTCAATCAGCCGGTCCCCCGGCTGGAGATCGATCCGATCGTTCCTCTCGCCTGGATCGCCATCCCGATCGCTCTCGCTCTGCTGCTGTGGCGTACGCGGTTCGGCCTCCGTCTCCGCGCCTGCGGCGAACTTCCCGCGGCTGTGACCGCGAACGGCGCTTCGGTGGCGGTGCATCGCTGGACGGCGTTGGCCATCGAGAGCGTGCTGACCGGCATCGCCGGCGCCTATCTATCGTTAGCGCTATCGAGCGGCTTCGCCGAGAACATGGTGGCCGGCCGCGGCTTCATCGCCCTATCGATCGTGATCTTCGGCCGATGGAAGTTCAAAGGCGCGCTGCTCGGCACCGCCGTCTTCGGCATCGCCGCGGCCGCGCAATACGCGATGCAGGCCGGCGGCCACGGCGTGCCGTTTCATCTGCTGCTGGCCGTGCCCTACGTTGTGACGCTGCTGATTCTCTGCGGCATCGCCGGAAGAGTGCGCGCGCCGGAGAGTTTGGGGAAGACGTAGATAGGAACGACGAAATGTTGAATGTTCAATGTTGAATGGCCCGGGGTTCATTCAACATTCGACATTGAACACTCAACATTCAACATTCGCTTTCCTACATCCGACCCCATTCCCCCACTGAATCCCACACGCTGGCAACGCCGCTTACGCGCTTCGTCGCCTCTGGACGCTGCGCCGACGACAGCACCGCGGCGATCGCGGGAATGATCTCCGGCGTTGTCCTGCGAAGCGATTCCTCGTGATCGGCGATGAAGCGCGTCGAGACGCGCCCGTCGCGAAAGGCGGGATGCGTGACCACGCGCCGCAGCCAGGAGATGTTGGTCTTCGTACCGAGGACGATGTAATCGCGCAGGGCGCGGTCGAGGCGGTCGTTGGCGGCGTCGCGCGACTCCGCGTGGCAGATCAGTTTCGCCAGCATCGGATCGAAACTGACCCCGATCTCAGTCCCCTGCGAAACGCCGGCATCGACGCGGACGCCCGGGCCGGACGGCTCGCGATAGAAAGCGATCGTGCCGCTCTGCGGAAGGAAGCGGTCATCGGGATCTTCGGCGTAGATGCGCACCTCGATGGCATGGCCGCGCTGATGCAGTTCGTTCTGGCGCCATGGCAGCGGCCCACCGGCGGCGACGGCGAGCTGCGCGCGGACCAGATCGACACCGGTCACCTCCTCGGTGATCGGGTGCTCGACCTGCAACCGCGTGTTCATCTCCAGAAAGTAGAAGTCGTTCTCCGGGGTGACGATGAACTCGACCGTGCCGGCGCTTCGGTAGTCGACACCGCGTGCCGCTTCCACGGCCGCCGCGGCCATGCGCCGGCGCAGATCGTCGCTGTAGCGCGGCGCCGGCGTCTCCTCGATCACCTTCTGATGCCGCCGCTGGATCGAACAATCGCGCTCGAAGAGATGGACGACGTTGCCGTTGCCATCGCCGAAGATCTGAAACTCGACGTGGCGCGGCTCCTCGATGTAGCGCTCGAGCAGAAGCCGGTCATCGCCAAACGATTTCTTCGCCTCGCGCTGCGCCGACTCGATCGCGCCGCGCAGCTCACCGGCGGAGCGGACGATCTTCATCCCCTTCCCACCCCCGCCCGCGCTCGCTTTCACCAGCAGTGGGAATCCGACGCGCGCCGCCTCGGCGGTGAGGACTTCGATGTCTTGCCCCTCGCCGTCGTAGCCCGGCACCACCGGAACGCCGAGCCGCTGCATCAGATGACGCGACTCCGCTTTCGATCCCATCGCCGCGATCGATCTGGCCTTCGGTCCGACGAACACGATCCCCGCGTCATCGCACGCCGCCGCCAGCTCGGCACGCTCGGAAAGGAACCCGTAGCCGGGATGGATCGCGTCTGCACCGCACCGCAGCGCGGCGTCGATGACACGTGCGATGTTGAGATACGTCGCCCTCGCGTCGCCGATGCCGAGAGGAACGGCATCGTCGAAGTAGCGTCGGACGTAGCGAATATCGTCCGCTTCCGAATAGCCGAGGATCGACTCGATGCCCGCCTCGCGGCACGCACGCGCGACGCGGACCGCGATCTCGCCGCGGTTGGGAATGAGAAGGCGACGGATCATCGAGCGCCGCTTCCTACCTCGCCCACGGCGCTTTCTCCTTCTTCAAAAACGCCCCCATCCCGCCCTGTCCTTCTTCGCTGACACGACGCGTGGCAATCGCCTCGATCGTGTAGGGAATGGCGTCGATCAGATCGTGCGACGCGACGTAGGCGATCAGTTTCTTGCATTCGCGGACGGCCTCGGGGCCGGACGTTTTCAATAACGCGATCGTCTCAGCTACCGCGGCGTCGATGTCATCCACAACGCGGTGCACGAGGCCGATGCGGAGCGCGCGCTCGGCGTCGAATCGCTCGCCGGTCAGGAAAAGCGCTCGCGCATGCGTCTCGCCAATCCTGGCGATGACATATGGCGAGATGACCGCGGGAAGGATGCCGAGCTTGACCTCGGTTAGGCCGAACTTCGCATCGCGGGCGGCGATGGCGATATCGCAGACGGCAACCAGGCCGACACCGCCGCCGACGGCCGCCCCCTGAATCCGGCCGATGACCGGCAGCGGGCACTCATTCATCAGCGCGTACATCCGGGCCAGTTGCGAGGAATCGCGGACATTCTCGTCGCGCGTGTAGCTGACCATGCGCGACATCCAGTTGAGGTCCGCGCCGGCGCAGAAATTCGGGCCCGTGCCGCGCAACACCACCACCCGCGCCGTCGACGCGCCGAGGCCGCTGAAGAGATCCACCGCCTCAGCGATCAGCTCCTCATTGAAAGCGTTGTGAACGTCAGGCCGGTTCAGCGTGACCGTCAGCACACCATCCGCTTCGTCGACGAGCAGCGTTTTGTAGCTCATGGAGAGGGGATTGTATGCGGGGTGGGATTGCTCCCCACCCCGGCAATCAATGCTTCGACGAATGCTTGCGCGGCGTCGACGTGAACGTGAAGTGCGACGTGAGTGTGTAGGTCCCGCTGCCAACCGTGCCATTCGCTTCGACGCGGATGAAGAAGGGAACGCTCGGCGTCGGCGAGACCAGCGTGTTGATATTCGTCGTCAGCGTGGCCGAGTTGTTCGCGGCGATCGTTTGGACCACAGTCGTCGACAAGACGCTCGAAAGCGTGACCTTCAGAGGCGTGTCGGTCGCGGCGACGGTCACGGAGATCGTCGACGCCGAATTCGACGTGAACGTGTAGTAGTCGATGTCGGCGCTGCTGCAGATCTTCGGCGTGATCGGCTGGCCGTTCACGAGATTGCCGAACGCCGTCGCCTGCGTATCGTTCGGCTCGTAGTTGTCGGAACACGGCAGCGGCGGAGCGCCGCCGCTCAGAGCGAGGACGAAATCCTGCGTGGTCGACTTCGTGTCGCCGATCGCTCCATGAATGATGACGTGGTACGTGCCCGGAACCGCGTTCGCGATCTCCACCTCCTCGGTGGTATCGGTGTTATTGACGCCGCGAGTGGCCACCGCGCTCGGGTTGTTCATGTCGAGCACGTACGGCAGGACGGTCGCGCCGGTCGAATCGACGACGCGAAGGTCGAGATCGTTGATCAGGGTCTTGTCAGCCAAAGGATCGGGATCGTCCGGACTGGGCACCAGCAGGACCTCGGGATCGAACCATCCGAGGACGGCGCGAAAGTTCTGGGTCGATGACAATACGACAGGGATGTCGATGTCCTGTCCGTTGGCGATCGTACCCGTACGGATCCGCGAGCCGGCACCGTTGTCGCCGAGGATGAGATCGACCGACGCCTTCGCATCGGCCAGACCGAAGCCATAGATGTAGTCTGGTCCGGGGTTGCCGAGGTCGTCGGCACCCGCGATCAGGAGCGTCTTGAGGACAGCCGCACTCGGCGTCTTGCCAAACGTCTTTCGATACTGCTGGGTGACGAGAGCGGCGATGCCGGTGACGACCGGAGTGGCCATCGACGTCCCCTGAATCGCAGAGTAGCTGTTATTCGGGAAGGTCGAGAACTGATTGACTCCCTTGGCGACGATCTCCGGCTTTATGCGACCGTCGACCGTGGGGCCGTGCGAGCTGAAGAACGCGATGGCTGTGCCGCTGGGCTGCACCGCGCCGACGGTCAGTGAGTTCTTCGTGCTACCCATCAGCCCGATGGTCGTGTCCGCGGTGTGCGTGGGATGCTTGGTGGTCTCGCAATAGGTGGTTCCGACCGAGCAGTTGTTCGGCTCGGCAGCCGGACAGTCGGTGCCGCTGCCGTTCTGGGAGTAGCAGAAGATGTGAGTGAACTCCTTCGGCGTGTCGTCGAGATGCCTGTGTGGCGCCCACGGCTGAGCCAGAGCGGGATTGCCTTGCGTGGCGTCATTGCCGGCGGCGTGGACGATGAGCGGAGCTCCCGATGCCCTCATCAGCGCGTCATACGGCTCGGACTCCAATGCGCTGTAGGCGCCATACGCGTCTTCGTTCCCCCACCAATCGAATTCCGAGAAACTGGCCTGCTGCCAGCTCAAGCCGAAGTCCCATGAATTGTTGTCGGCCACGCTACCGAAGGAGGACGGCCCGGTCCGTTTCGTGTTCAGAACCACGTCGAAATCGGGGCCGGCGTCGAAGGCGTGCAACGTCGCCGCAGGAGCCATCCCCTTCGCGGCGGGGTTGATCCCAGCGGCGATCATCGTGCCGGAGGTATGAGTGGCATGAGTGTCCGGCGTCGTGGAGGTGAAGTGGCTGGTGAGGCGGCCGCCGAACTCCACGTGCGCCGTGTCCGGCGGCCCGTCCGGCTCGAAGATCGACAGCACCACGCCGCTGCCGCTGAGGTTGTAGGGCGCGCTGAAGAGCGGCGTGACTTTCGAGACCTGCGCGGCGACGGCATTCATGCTCTTCGGACGAAGCGGCGGGCCGTAGACCCCGAAGACCCGCTCGTCCCTCGCCAGATCGGTCACGGACATCGACGGCACCCGCACGGTGAGACGCTGCGGATGGGCGTAGGCGATGGCAAGCGGCGTGTCGATCGTCCCGCCGACCGCGTCGATCGCGGCCTGAGCGTCCTCGAACGTCACCTCCGATTGAAAAACGATCTGCAGCCGCGCGAAGGCCTTCCCTTTCGTTGCCTCGGCATAGGCCGCACGCGCGATCTTGCGCGACGCGTCATACGCCCGGAGCGAGCGGATGCGCGCATCGGTCGGAGGCGTCACGTCGTCGCGCATGCGTACCAGGTAGCGGTTATTGGCCAGCGGCCGCTGGACTTCGATCCCCTGCGCGGCGAGCTCGGCGCTGGCGAAGGCATCGAGCGGAACCGCGCTATCGAGGATGTAGTGCCGCACGGGCACACCGTCGCGCTGCGGCGGCAGTGCCTGCGCAACGAGCGGCAGGAAGAGAAGGGCGATGATGGCTGCGAAGTGGCGGCGCATGTTCTGGATCTGCCTCCGTTAGTTATTTGAGCAACGGAACGTCCCGGCGACGCCGTGCATTGCAACGCCCCGAGGCGTTACGGTCTGTTCACATCAAATGGTGCCCGAGGTCGGACTCGAACCGACATGAGGGTTTACCTCGGCAGATTTTGAGTCTGCTGCGTCTGCCATTTCGCCACTCGGGCATACCAAAGGCAGAAAGCAGAAGGCAGAAGGCAGAAGGACTTATCCTTCTACGTTCTTTCTGCTTTCTGCCTTCTGCCTTCTGCCTCGTTCCACCGTCCAGCCGCTCCGTGAAGTTCCTCGTCCGTCAGCACCCGATTGGTCGACTTGGCGAGCTGGAAAATCTCCTTCGCCAGCCCTTCGTCCTGCGGATACCCGTTTGCATCGAGCCAGTAGATCACGTTTGAAAGACCACACATCGGACCGACTTCGATGATCTGCTGGAGACCGAACATGCCTGCCGGAACGCCTGAGTAAACGCGGTCGGCAAGCCACTCGCTTCCCTTCTTCTTCGCTTTGATGATGGCGGCAGCATGAACGCCGGTGCCGGTGCGGAAGGCATCGCGGCCGAAAACAGGGTACTGATCGGGCAGCGGAATGCGTACCGCCTGCGAGACGAAACGGACATATTGGGGCAGCGTGGTCAGGTCGTTGTCGATCCATTCCATCAGCTTGAGGTTGACCATCAGCAGGTCGATGGGGGTGTTCCCGACGCGCTCGCCGATACCGGCGGCCGAACCGTGAACGCGATCGGCCCCTGCTTCGATGGCGGCGATGGAGTTGATCACGCCAAGGCCGCGGTCGCTGTGACCGTGCCAGTCGATCTTCACCGCCGGGTTGACGCGATCGACCACACCGCGCACGAATCGGATCAGGTTGCGCACGCCCCACGGCGTGGCGTGGCCGACGGTGTCGCAGACGCAGACGCGCTTCGCCCCCGCCTCGATCGCGGCGGTGTAGAGCTTCTCGACGTCTTCCGGTTTGGCCCGCGTCGTGTCTTCGGTGACGTACATGACCGGCAGCCCTTCGCCGACGGCAAACCGCACCGCCTTGGCCGACTGCTCGATGATCCAGTCGAGGTCCCACTCCTCGGCGAACTGCCGGATCGGCGACGAGCCGATGAAGGTACATGCCTCGATTGGAATCCCGACGCGCTGCGAGATCTCGGCGATCGGACGGATGTCGTTCTCATGCGTCCGCGCCGCGCAGTTGGCGGCCACGGACAGCTTCGCATCGACGATCTCCCGCGCCAGCCGCTCGACGGACTTCTGCACGTGCGGCCCCGCCCCCGGCAACCCGATATCCGAAGTATCGACCCCAATATCGTTCTGAAAGTGCAGGATGCGGATCTTCTCGTCGATGGACGGATCGGTCACCGACGGCGATTGCAGCCCATCGCGCAGCGTCTCATCATCAAACTCGATCTTCTTCGCCGACGGCCGCGTGGCGCGCTCGTCGCCGATGTTCCAGTCGTAGATGAGGTCGTGGAGAGGGTCGGTCATCGCTGACGAATACTAGCAAGGGTGGAGAAGTTTCGAGCGGCGGACCAGAAAAAGCCTCCCGGAAGAGGCTGGGAGCCTCCGGTCCGAGTTAATCACTCTGAATCTCCGCGCTTGCTGTTGCGGCAAAGATTGTGAGACGCAGTTCCGCATCGTCGACAGAGACGTACTCGGGCCGATGGCCTGAAAGCTGTTCGCTCCGCTGAAGGATGATCGTCACCCCTTCGCCGCGCCGATCCATCATCGTTCCTCGTGATGTGTGTATCCACTCGACGTTGTCCGGAATCACACACTTCGCGAGAAGACTGGTGATCGCTTCGTTGCGAGCCGCCTGCCGATACGGCAGACTGCCGACATCCATCGTGTTCGGCAGCGAGCCTGGCGAGAAGAGCTCGATGCGGTTGCTGAACATCCGCAGCCTCACCTTCGAGCCATACATCGAGTAGTCGCGATGCGCAACAGCGTTCACGACGGCTTCGAAAACAGCACCCAGGTCGTACTGCGGCACATCTGATCTGCCAACGCGCTTCGTTGCTGATGTCAGCATGTTGCGATATACAAACCGGCACGCATCGACGATCTGCTGATCAAGCGGCCCGGTAATATCGGATGCGTCAAGCTGGTAGGGATCGACTCGAGCATCGTCTATCGTTTCGCCACGGTACGCAACAGCTTGAATGAAAGCATTCGGAAGCAATCGTTCCGGAGCTTTGCAGCCGAGAAGAACTCCCGCGACCGTTGGACGAAACACGCCCTCCGTATCTTTTCGCGCCATCCCGACTTTCTGAAGAAAAGTGGCGTCATCGTCCGAGGTTCGATCAGTTCGAAACCGGTGATATAGCGCTTCGTCGAGGTCAGTCATGTCCGAGCTGCGGACGATCTCCTCGTCGAACCGGATCATGTGGCTCTGGTTCCGTTGCTGAAACAGCCGATTCAGCAATTCCGACGGCATGTCACGCTTGGAGCTACCGAAACGATAGAAGTAGCCGCCAGCGCTTTTGTGCACGAACAAACCCGGTTCGATCGTGACCTTAAGCACTGGCTCGATCGTTCCCCTGGTTGATGGCAGGGTAATCTTCTCGACTGTAGCGGCCAGCGGCGGCCGAATCGAGTCATGCAGCACATCGCGCACGAACGTCTCCACTGAGTCCAGACGGTCGATGGGAATTCCTACAATCTCCTTCGACTCGTCCTCAACGCCCAGGAGACAGACACCGCCCTTGGCATTCGCGAAGGCCGCCAGCTCATCCGAGAGTTCATCGCGTCCCGGTCCCACAATTTTCCTGCCACTGAAGCGAACCTCCTTTAACTCAAGGAAGCTGTCTTCACCCAGTCGGATTTTTTCCAGGAGTTCGGCAGGTATGTCAAACACCGCGACCTCCGTCGAGGCGTTCGAAACGCCTTTTGAATGCTTCCCGACCACCTTCCATAACTCTGAAGACGTCTTCGCGAATGTCCGGGTCCTGCAAACATCCCGAGTTCGCCACAACGCACTGGCCGCCTTTGAAATCCATGACGAAGACCAGCTCGGCAAAACCATTCACGACAACATTCGGGTTGTGGGTCACGACGATTACCTGACGCCGCTTTTTACTCTGTCGCAGTTGCTGAACAATGAGGCTGTAGATGACCTGGTTGTCGAGAGCGTCTTCCGGCTGATCGAGCACAAGGGGTTCGTCGCCATACGCCAGAAAGAACGCGAGCACAGCCGCAGAACGTTGTCCGGCCGAACCCTGCGACATGGGTTCGAAGTCTTTCCCGTCGCTCTTCTTGCTATATTCGATTCGCACCCCGTCTTCAGGAGCCCACAGCGCAATGCGGTCCATAAGTTCTGGCCTCCTCTCGCCCTCCCTGGTGACGAAATTTCGAAAGTGGCCTCCCAACTCGCCGCTTTCGACGCGGCGCTGGAACCGGCGCAGACGCTCGCTGACTTGTTTACATCGCTCATTCGGATCGGACGCCGCCTCGCGGAACAGGTCGACGACTAGATCGTTAATATTGCTGGCAAACACCACGTCGTTCACGCCAATGAGCTCCCGGAACGAGCGTTCAGCGGCCTCTGCATTTCCACCATATGGCTCGACACTGATCTGAACGTAGCTGTTACCGCTTAGAGTTCCGTCTACCCACTGCTGGCGTTTTTCCCAGAGGCGCTGTCTTAGATCGGAGATGGCCGCCAGGACTTCGTCACTCTCTATCGCCACTTCGGCTGCACGCTCTTGCGCACTGGATAGGGTCTTCAGCTCGGTTTCGAGACGCTGACGTTCCTGAACGAGGATGCCGAATTTATCCGGGTCGGCCGCTCCATCGCTGCGTAGAGCATTAACGACTATGTCGTAACGCGAGCGAGACTCTTCAACCTCCGGACGGATTGTCCCTTCGATCGCTTCTGTCGTGAATCTCTGCTCGGCGTTTTCGATACCTCCCGCAGAAATCTCCAAAGAGGCTGCGGCCGATTCAATCGCACGGCGCAACGTCTCGAACTCCGCCAGAACCTTTCCTTCCACATTGTCGCTGCTATCAAAGAGGTCCTGAGGGATATCGGCGATCGCCAACTCCTGCGCCAGAGCACGAATCCGCGCTGCCTTGGCTCGCGCGTCATCGCGCGCTCTCTCAAGCTCACGGATCTGCCTGTTCCGTCGCTGGTGCTCCCTAAGCACGGTCGAGTGCTGCGACTGCTCAAGTAACGCAAGCGTGTGCTGAACGTCTTCGAGCCGTGCCCGAACGGTGTCGAAGTTCTGAGCCTTCTGGCTAAGCTCGCGGCCCCTTGCGCGAAGGGTCATGAATCGGGATTGCTCCTCCTCAATGCGCACCATCAGCGAGCCGGCACCTGAAGCGTCGTCGATGCGTTCCAGCAGCGCCGTGGGGTCGCGCGTGAACTCGAGGATCTGGCCCTGACTGAAGATCTGTACCGGGAATCGGCGTACGGCCTGTGTTTGCGCTGTCACCCAGTCGTCCGCGAGCTGCTCCTCCACGTGCGTTTGCTTCTCAGTCCATCGGATTTGAAATCTTTTCCCCGTATGTCGGAACACGAGTCGCGCCGTGGTCTTCTCAGTCAAGCCGCCCGGCTCGTGCCGATTGCCAGGGCTGTTAAGGAACCGGTCGAAATCCTGGCGGGGCTCGGCGCCCTCCGAAAGGCGTCGAATCTCATCCTCGCGATGTAGCGCCGCTCGTAGAAGGTGAATCAACGTGGACTTACCCGTACCACGCCCTCCGACAATTGCGTTCAGCGACGAGTTGAACTGAAGCCTCGCGGGGGCGCCACGACCCATCACCTTTGCATCATCCACTTCGATCGACTCGATCCAGTCGTTAGGAGTCGTGTTCGGATCAAAGCCAGGCCTCACGGCATCACTGCGCAGTACGGAAGCGCCATCGCCATCGATGAGCGCAAGTCGGAGCCCTTCGAGTGTCGGCTCACACATTTTGATCCAGGTGAAGTGGGAGCCCGGACACTTCGGTCCCGTCGATCCGTCAAGGTGGTGGCAATCGGACCCAAGGACCTGTGGAAGTGGACGACTAGGGTCTCGAAGAGCCGACTTTAACGTTGCACCTGTATCACAGACCTCGATCGCATCAATCCTTTCAGCCGCGATGAGCAACCCCAGTGACTCTCCGGCAACGTTCGCTCCGGACGGGCCGTCTACGTGTGCCAAGACCGTAAGGCCGTTTTGTTTTCGAACCACCTCAGCCACATCAGCGGTCGATTTCGCGACTGGTGTCCCTTCCCCTTTCTTGCCTTGGAGGTCAACCGCTCCCAGGAAACCATCGATGTGAGCTTTCGAAGTTCCGGGCTTGAAGATCGTCAGCATGTGACAGGCAGCGTTCGAGGTGACCTCCGCGCCGGGGAAGAGCGTGATCGGGCGAAAGCCGGCTGGAGCCTCCCTTCGTAGCTCATCAAGCGCGACACTCAACTTGTCGATCCACTCGCCCGAGTTGTGATCCGTCACCGCAACGCAATCGATTCTCGCCCGCATGAAGGCGAGAAGCCACTCCCGTGGTGACACTTGACACTCGACACCCTGGTTCCGACCCTTGCCGAAGTCGCTCGAAGCGGGAGTGTGCGTATGGAAATCGAATCTCCACCATCGAGCGCCCCGGCACGTGTCAGACACTCCTCACCTCATCCTCTCGACACATCGGCATGACGGGGAAGATGTTGATGCGGACGCGTCGTCGATGTTGGGATCTCCCATCCCGAAAACTACGGACGGAGCGCCTACCGGCGGAAGAACGAGTCCTACGATGGTTCCGCTGGACAATCGTCAGGAACTCCTCGCGAGGATAACCGGCAAGAGGGAGCCCCTTTTTGATCTCTTCCCAACCATTCTGAACTCCCCGATGCCCTCTAGCAACTGAAGAACTCTGTCCCGACCAACGATCTGCGCAAGCGTAATCCAGCGCCGAGTGAAAGGTGTCTTGATCGGGTCCACGTCGGGATTATACCCATCCATATCAGACCCGACAGTTGATCGAGAACTTCACGCTTTCTGGTGAATGTTGATCTGGCGCGAGAGCGCTCCAGCGAGGACTCCGACGAACATCTCGAAGGGATGGGAGATTGGAAGGGGTCATCGCGGACGAGGCTTCGCCTCTGACCGACGATCGTGAGCGAGCTGCCATGCAACGCGGCCGACCGCCGGGAGCGAAACGGGCGTCGCTAGCCTTCCTCCCCCTCCCCCCGTTCCGGCCTCGAGTCCGTTGCTCTGGGGAATACACGAGGCGCATCGTGGCACCTGCTGGCCGTTTTTCGGCCCAGTCCTTTCCAAGATCAGGTGCTTTCGAGTCCAGATTTGTCTCCGTCAACAAAAATGTGTTGACGCCAACAAAACACCTGTTGACCGCAACAAGAGGTGTGTTGGCGGCAACACCCGATTTGTTGGCGGCAACATCCAACTTGTTGACGTCAACTCCGAGCCCGTTGACGGCAACAAACGAAGTGTTGGCGGCAACACCCAGGTTGTTGACGGCAACTCCGCGGGTGTGACGGCAACAAAGACTTTGTTGACGTCAACTCCGAACTTGTTGACGGCAACCCGGCGCGAGTTGACGCCAACTCGGCAGGTGTTTGCGCCAACTCGGCAGGTGTTTGCGCCAACTCGAGTCTTGTTGGCGGCAACTCGATGTTTGTTGCCGGCAACTCGAAACGGTGTGGCCGAGGCTTGACTCGGCGGCTGGGTGATCTCGTTGCCGGTGTTGCCCGGTCGTCCGAGCGGTGTGTGACTCCGTCGCCGTGTTGCGGGCACACGGTGATTCAGCCTTGCAGCAGGCTCCGGAGCGCCCCGACTCCGCGGTGATATGACCGGACAACACGGCCACTTGGCGACCCCAAAACCGCGAGTCAGCGCGTCACACAAGGAACGTCTCGTCGTCGAGCCGTTGCTCATTCGTAGGTGCGTCCACATCCGGATGACTTTCACCATCCGCTCGCGGCGGAGGACCTGATAGACGAGACGGTGGTGAATGTTGATCCGGCGCGAGAATGCTCCGGCGAGGTCTCCGACGAGCTTCTCAAACGGAGGGTATATTGAAACTCCGGACCGGCGAAAAATGCAACAGCAAGAGGCTTTAAGCTTTAAGCCCCTCATGGGGTAGTCGCGGGCGAGACGCCCGCGCTCCCACGGACGTCATCTAGCCATGAAGCGTTCGATGTCGTCGGATTTTCTTGGCGAGCCCGACGACAGTAGCCGCGCGCCGGTCTCGGTGATCACGACGTTGTCTTCGATCCGGACGCCGATGCCGTCGTAGCGATCGAGGGCTTTGGCGATCGAGGCTTGCTCCTCTTTCGACAGCTTTGCGTAGACGGGACTGGCCAGGACGTCGTTCTTGCGGACGTAGATCCCCGGCTCGACGGCGAAGACCATGTTCGGTTCGATCTTGCGGTCGCGGTCGGCGACGTCGTGGGTCTCGAGGCCGATGTGGTGGCCGGGGACGTGGCGGAAGTACATGAAGATCTGCCGCGGCTCAGCGTTGGAAATCAATCCCAATCGCGCCAGCTCGCGGCCGATGACGGCGATGGCGGCGTGATCGGCGTCGCGGAAATGGCCGCCGGGCTTGAGCGCGGCGATGGCCGCTTCCTGCGCGGCGAAGACGGCGTCGTGGATGGCGCGCTGGTCGGCGGAGAACTTGCCGCTGGCGGGATAGGTGCGGGTGACGTCGGCCGAGTAGCCGAGATACTCGGCGCCGAGGTCGGTGAGAAAGAGACCCTGGCGGTCGACGGGGCCGTTGTTGGTCATGTAGTGCAGCGTGGTGGTGTTCTTTCCTGATGCGGCAATCGAAGGAAAGGCCCAGCAGCAGGTCCCCAGATCCTTGTAGGTGAAGTCGATTACGGCATCGACCTGGTTTTCGCTCGTGGCCGTCAACACCCGTTTCATGGCCGCCTTCTGCGCGGCCTCGGTGATGTCGATGGCGTGCTGGATCACGGCGATCTCTGCCGCGCTCTTGACCTCGCGCATGTGGACGAGCATCGGCTGTGCTTCGCGGAACAGGAGAGAGGGGTGACGCTCGCGCAGATCGCGCACGAACAACTGCTCCTGGGTCGCCGGCGCGGTGGGGTCGGGGATGCGGGCCTCGTCGACCGTCCAGATCTCCGCGCTGCCTTTGACGATGGCGTCATAGAAATGGGGCAGGGAGCGCGGCGGCAACCGTTCGGTGAGGGCATCGAAATTCGTAACCCATGGCCAGCCGGTGATGGCGGTATTGATGAAGTTTCGCGCGACACGCGACGACTCGACCCGTTGGATGCCGCTGACCTTGGTGATCTCCTCGTGGGAGGGGATCCGCCCGGTCCACACCTCCTGCTGCGGATTGCGGTCGCGGACGAAGAGGACCTCGGCGAATTCAGGATCGCCGGGGACCATCACCAGCGTGGTCTCTTCCTCGTCGATTCCGGTGAGGTAGAGCAGGTCGTTGCTCTGCCGGAAGGGCCACTCCTGATCGCCGCTGCGGATCTGCAGCTTCGGCGAGAAAAGGACGAGCATGCCGTTCGGCCCGATCTCTTTGGCCACCCGCACCCGCCGTGCCGCGTACTCGGATGGGTCGATGGCAGGCTTCGTAACCGTCTGCCCGAACAGGTAACCGGCGGAGAGGAAGACGAGGAGAAGCATGATCGATCGGCGCATACCGGTATCGTAAACCGGGTGAACTATCTGGCGCATCTCTTCCTGGCCGGGACGGAGAGCGGGCGTCTCGCCTGCTCCCGCCGTGGCGTCTCGCCCGGCGGTGGGTTCTCGGAGCAGCAAGGTTGAACCTGAAAACGCGGATGGGGACATCGCCGTCATTACCCAACATTTACGTTCGCCTTCGTCCCCACCGCCGGGCGAGACGCCCGTCGGGAGCAGGCGCGGACGCCTGCTCTCCTTTCGAAGCGCGCATGGGAGTGATCAATCCGCGGGGGCGAGACGCCCAGCGCTCCGTGGCTACGCCAGCGCTCCGGTACAATCTCCCCCGTGACCGAAAAAAGCATCCAGGAAACGTGGGCTCCTCAGAACCGCTGCTTCGGGTGCGGGCCGGCGAACGACAAAGGGCTGCGCATCCGCAGCTTTCGCGAGGGGGACGAGTTCGTCTGCGACTGGACGCCGGAGCCGCATCACGCGGCGTTCGACAACGTCCTGAACGGCGGCATCATCGGTGCGCTGCTCGACTGCCACAGCAACTGGGCGGCGACGATGGTGCTGATGGAGCGCAGCGGAAGTGCGGCACCACCCTGCACGGTCACCTCCGATTTCCACGTCGTCCTGAAACGTCCGACGCCGATGGCGCCGCTGCGCGTCCGCGCCCGCGTCGTCGAGGTGACCGGCGGCCGCGCCGTGGTGGAGGCGTCGATCGAGTCGAACGGAAAGGTCACCGATACGTGCCGCGGGACGTTCGTGGCGGTGAAGGAAGGGCATCCGGCGTATCACAGATGGTGATCCCATGACCGCCGAAAGCGCCCGCATGTCCGGCGCCCCGCACGACGTCGCCCGCTGGCGCAAGTGGGGGCCGTACCTCGCCGACCGCGCCTGGGGGACGGTGCGGGAGGACTACAGCGCGAATGGCGATGCCTGGTCGTACTTCCCTCACGATCTGGCCAGATCGAAGGCCTTCCGGTGGGGCGAAGACGGCATCGCCGGCTTCTGCGACCGCTACCAGATCCTCTGCTGGTCGCTGGCGCTCTGGAACGAGCAGGATGCCATCCTCAAGGAGCGCTTCTTCGGCCTCGTGCCGGGCGAGGCGAACCACGGCGAGGACGTCAAGGAGTGCTACTTCCATCTCGACGCGGTGCCGAGCCATTCCTACCAGCGGCTGCTCTACAAGTATCCGCAGCGGGCCTTTCCGTACACCCAATTGATTGACGAGAACCGCCGCCGCGGCGCGCACGATCCCGAGTTCGAACTGATCGATACCGGGATCTTCGACGATGGCCGCTACTTCGACGTTGTCATCGAGGTGGCGAAGGAAAACGCCGAGTCGCTGCTCTTCCGTATCACCGCGCACAACCGCGGCCCCGAACGCGCTCCGCTGCATCTGATCCCGCAACTCTGGTTTCGCAATACGTGGAGCTGGAGCTGCGAGGCGGTGCCGGCACCGTCGATCAAGGCGATCGAGGTCGATGGCCGCCCCGCCGTGCTCGCGGACGACTCGAACACCCCCGCTCTGGCCGGCCTGCTCCACAACGCCCACCTCGGGCCGCACGTGCTGGAGTTCCCGGCCGGGACGGAGCTGCTCTTCACCGACAACGAGACCAATGGGCCGCGGGTCTGGGGGGCGCAATCAAAGAGCCGCTACGTGAAGGACGCCTTTCATCGCCGCATCGTCAACGGCGAGCACGAGGCGGTGAACCCGGCACGAAGCGGAACGAAAGCCTGCGGCTGGATGCGCGTCGAGATCGATCCGGGAGCGTCGTACAGCATGACGATGCGGATGGGGCCGGGTGGGGCGTTTCCGGCCACATCGCCGGAGTCGATCGTCGACCTCCGCCGCGCCGAAGCCGACGAGTTCTACGCCGCCATCCACCCTCCCCGCGCATCCGCCGAGGAGCGTCACGTGCAGCGGCAGGCCTTCGCGGGGCTGCTCTGGTCGAAACAGAGCTACCTGCTCGACGTCGACATCTGGCTCGACGGCGACGATCCCAACCTGCCTCCGCCGGCGGAGCGGCAGCACGGGCGCAATGCGCGCTGGCGTCATCTCAACTCGATGCGCATCCTGTCGATGCCGGACAAGTGGGAGTACCCGTGGTTCGCGGCGTGGGACCTGGCCTTCCACACCGTGGTCATGGCGCTCATCGACGCGCATTTCGCCAAGGAGCAGCTCTGGCTGATGCTGTTCGAGCAGTTCCAGCATCCGAACGGCCAGATCCCGGCGTACGAGTGGGAGTTCTCGGACCTCAATCCGCCGGTGCACGCGTGGGCGGTATGGCGTGTCTACAACATGGACCGCATCCGCAACGGCGCCGACCGGCCCTTCCTCGAGAAGTGCTTTCACAAGTTGATGCTGAATTTCACCTGGTGGGTGAACAAGGTCGACCGCGAAGGGAACAACGTTTTCGAGGGGGGGTTCCTCGGCCTGGACAACATCACCGTGATGGACCGCAGCGAGACACTGCCCGGCGGCGCCTCGATCGATCAGAGTGACGCCACCGGCTGGATGGGGATGTTCTGCCTGGTCATGATGCGCATGGCCCTGGAGCTCGCCGAGGAGAACGCGGCGTATGAAGGACTGGCCACGAAGTTCTTCGAGCACTACGTCTACATCGGCGCGGCCATGAAGATGATGCGCGGTGACCGGACGCTGTGGGATGAGGCCGACGGCTTTTTCTACGACCTGCTGCGCTTCCCCGACGGGACGAACGTCCCCTTCCGCGTCCGCTCGCTGGTCGGTCTGATTCCGCTGTACGCCATCGAGCGATTGGAGCGGAAGTGGATCGAGCCGTTCGAGGTGTTCCGCGAGAACTTCGACTGGTTCATGAAGCATCGCGCCGACATCGTCGAGCACTGCGTCACGACCGTCCATCACGACGGCGAGACGACGCACGTGCTTGCCGTGGTCGATCAGAATCAGTTGCAGCATCTCTTGGCGCGCGTGGCCGATCCGGAAGAGTTCCTCTCGACGTTCGGCCTGCGCAGCCTGAGCAAGGCGCATCAGCAGCAGCCCTTCGTCTTCGGCAATGCCTCGGTGACGTACGAGCCGGCCGAGGCAGCGACAAAGCTGAAGGGGGGCAACAGCAACTGGCGAGGCCCGGTGTGGTTTCCGACGACGTTCCTGATGATCGAGACGCTGCGCAAGCTGGAGAAGGCCTACAGCGGCAACGTACGCGTGGCCCTGCGCAACGGCCACGATGTTCAGCCGCGCAATGATCCGGAATCGACGTTCGCCGATACTCGCGCCGACGAAGGCCTCGGCGCCGGCAGCGCCCGCCCCCGCCACCGCGGTATGACGCTGACGAACGTCCCGGTCCCCCCACCCGAGAACACGACCACGCTGACCGGCCTGGCCGCCGACCTGGCCCGGCGTATGACCAGCATCTTCGTCCCCGACGCCGACGGCTACCGCCCCGCCCACGGCCCCCGCGGAAGCCGCAAGGCGGAGCTTTTCGCCCGCGACCCGCACTGGAAGGATCTGATCTGGTTCTTCGAGTACTTCAACGGGGATACAGGGGAAGGATTGGGGGCATCGCACCAGACAGGATGGACGGCGCTAGTGGCGAGTTTGATCGATGAGTGGAGTGGGTGATTGGTCCGTCTCGTTCAAAAGGCTATCCGCAGATGGCGCAGATGGACGCAGATAAAAGCATCTCAAATCTGTGTCCATCTGCGTCATCTGCGGATCGTCGTCGCCTCCATGCCCTAGAATCGTGAAGCGAGTTGACGAATGCGACGAGCCCTCCCGGATGAATTGAACGAAGACGCGAGACCCATCGCTCTTCTCCGGCTATCGAAAGACCGTCTCGAAGAACTGTTCCCTGTCGAATTGTCCGAGGCTGATCCTCTTTCAGCAGCAGAGCCGTCGATCGGCGCGCTCGTTCAGCTTGATAGCGGACCGTATGCGATCGTCATGTACGGCGAGGTGTCGTGCGAAGCCGAGGTTTCTTTGCCGGTCAGCGCGCCGGTGGCTCGTCATTGGGCGGCGTTCCTCAGTGAAGTTCCTCTGGTTGCGGAGGAGATTGTCTGGACATTCCCTACTACCCAGACTTTCACGCGGGAATGACTTCGAGACTCTCTCGATCAGCATTGATGACCGCATGCGCCGGAATATGTCGATCAAACGTCGCGAACCTGCCACCGTTTTCGACGGCAAGACCCAGAAGATATACATCGGTAATCTGCCGATGGGTTACTCCCGAAAGTCTGAACTGCCGATCATCACGAAGGGACACTCCATCGGGCCAAAACACATGATTCCCGGCTCGACAGAATGTCTCGAGGCGAAGGCGCACCGAGACCGCTGATTCATGCACAGCCATCGTTGCTGAATTGGTAAGTATCCGCACCAGTCCGTTTTCGGTCATCGGACACGTCGCCCAGCCACCTTCTCGGTTTGCCACAAACCACGTGTGCGCGGTTTCGTGATGGACGTGATCCGGGTGAAACAGAGCCACCAGTACGTTCACGTCGAGTAATGCGATGCTGCTCACGGTTCGTCACGAAGGCGGTTAACGATCTCCATCGTAAGCGGGGTACTTCCCTCCGGACGCCGCGGCATCAGTGGTACACCGTTGCGAATCTCGGGGATTTCCGTCGGCTGAAGAGCTTTTCTGGCGAGGTCTGACAGAACACGTCCCGCGGTTATGCCGCTGTTCGCGGCGATTTCGTTCGCGGCTTCGAGTACATCGTCATCCACGTCGAGCGTTGTTCTCATGATGCAAATCGTAACATCACGCATCCGATGGAGTAATCCGCGCCTATCAATACAACCGCGCCGCCAGATACGGCACCGCCGTCTCCACCCTCAGTATCCGTTCGCCGATCGACACCGCCGTGAACCCCGCCCGCTCCAGCGACGCGATCTCGGCGTCGATGAATCCTCCCTCGGGGCCGATGACGAGCGTGACCGGCTCGCGGACATCGCGCGGGCAGACCTCGGATGCGCGCGGGTGGGCGACGAGCGCGCGCGTGCCGTGCGCGAGGGCAGGCAGTTCATCCTCGACGAACGGGCGGAAGAGGCGGCGGGTCTCGATCGAGGGGAGGACGGTGTCGCGGGCCTGCTCCAGGCCGAGGATCGATTGCGCGCGGAGGTTATCGGGAGAGAGACGCGGCGAGCTCCAGTAACTCTTCTCCACACGCCATGCGTTGAGAAGGACGATGCGCTTGATGCCGAGGGATGCCGCACCGGCGATGACGCGGTTCAAGACTTTCGGACGCGGGAGTGCCAGGATGAGCGTCAACGGCAGCGGCGGTGGTGGGTCGCGGTCGAGCACGACGTCCATCTCCAGCGCCTCGGCATCGAGCCTCGTAATCGTCCCGCGTCCAATGCGGCCATCAGCGGCGCCGGCCGCGAGCTCCTCCCCCACGGCGGCGCGATGAACGTCCGTCACATGCTGCAGGCGGCGGCCGGTCAGCCGGACGCGCGAGCCGCCGAAGAAGTCGTCGTCGAAGAGAAGGATCAGGTTCACGGCGTTGCAACGATAATCCCCCGCGCATGAAGGTGCAGCCTGACCGGAGATGGGAATCGTTCGCGAAGCGCGAGCCCTACTTTGCCGTCTTCACCGATCCGAAGTTTCTGAGCGCGAACCGGACGGCGAACAACGAGCGCGAATTCTTCGACAGCGGCGAGCTGCTGGCCGATGCGATTTTCTACACCATCAAACGGCGGCTGGTGCACGATTACGCGCCGCAATCGATCCTCGAGTACGGCTGCGGGCCGGGGCGGCTGGCCATCCCCTTCGCCCGGCGCGCCGTCTCCATTACGGCGGTCGACCGCTCTCCGGCCATGCTCGCGGTGGCGCGCCGCGAAGCGGCGAAGCAATCGATCACGAACATTCACTTCACCACCGCTTCCGCGTTTGATCCGGCGCATCGCAGGTTCGATCTCGTCAATGCCTACCTTCTCTTCCAGCGCCTTCCGCCCACGCAGGGGCTGGCGCTCTTCCGCGAGATCCTCGGATGCATCGGTTCCGGCGGCATCGGCGCGTTTCATTTTCTCTACCGAGGATCGGCGTCGCCGCTGGTCGGGATGACGCGTGCTGTTCGTGAACGGCTGCCCGCTGTCAACGGCATCCTCAATCGCATGCGCGGCAAGGCGGCCGATGAGCCGTTCATCCCCAGCCATACCTACGATCTCGATGATGTCTTCCGCATCGTGGCCGAGGCCGGGATCGAAACGAGCCACGTCACGTTCCAATATGACGAGGAGATGACCAGCGCGATCGTCTTCGTTCAGGCACCGCTGTCGGTTCCGGCGAGCGACGAGGCTGAAACCGCGATGCAGGCCGGCGAACCCGCGGCCGAGGGGGTGATCGATGTCCGCGACCTGATCGCACACACGTCGATCGACGAGCTGAATCGCACCGCCGAGGAGTACTTCGCGTCGTTGAAAGAGTGGGAGCACCACCTCGCCAAACCGTTCAGCAAAGCGGATGAGACGCCGCCGATTCTGATCGCCTTGGCCACTCTGCTGCAGGGACTGCGGCTCACGCCGGGGACGACCGTGCTCGAATTCGGCGCCGGCACCGGATGGCTGTCGCGATTTCTGACACAGCTCGGCTGCCGGGTCATCCTGCTCGACGTATCCCCGACCGCGTTGCGGATCGCGCGCGAGCTGTACGAGAAACAACCGCCGATCGGCGAACGGCCCGAACCTCGGTTTATCCCGTTCGACGGGCGCCACATCGATCTTCCGGACGGCAGCGTGGAGCGGATCATCTGTTTCGATGCCTTCCACCACGCGCCGAATCCCGACGACGTGCTGCGCGAATTCGGCCGCGTGCTGACCCCGGGCGGCATCGCCGCTTTCGCCGAGCCTGGACCGCGGCACTCGCGCACGCCGCAATCGCAATTCGAGATGCGGACCTACGGCGTGGTCGAGAACGACGTCGACATCCATGCCATCTGGCGCACAGCGTGGAGCTGCGGATTCCGCGATCTGAAGCTGGTCGTTTTCAACGGATCTCCTTTTCACGTCTCGCTCGACGATTATGAAGACCTGCTCACCGGAGGATCCACGAACGCGAAGTGGGTGGCCTCCACGCGGACCTTCCTCCGCAACGTCCGCAGCTTCTTTCTATACAAGGAAGGGTCGGAGCGGATCGACAGCCGAAGCGCATCCGGCCTTGCCTGCGAGATCGCGGCGGCGCTCATCACCTCGCCGGCGATCGAGGGGCAGACGATCATCGTCGAGGCCACGGTCACGAATCGCGGCACGGCGATCTGGCTTCCGTCGAACGCGACATCCGGCGGCGTCGCCATCGGCGCGCATCTTCACGACGCGGCCGGTAAACTGGTCACCTTCGACCTTCACTGGGAGCGGCTGACCGATCCGCCGCGCGAGATCGCGCCGGGCGAAACGGTGAGAGTCCGCATGTCGCTTCCGGCACAGCCCGCGGGGAGATATCTGCTCGAAATCGACTGCGTGTCCGCCGGTGTGTCGTGGTTCGCACAGCTCGGATCGCAGCCGGCCCGGCTCGCCGTCGATGTCGTTCGCGCCGATGTATGATGCGCCTGCATGAACATCGAGACCCGCAAAAAAGGTGACGTCGTGATCGTCGATTTTCAGGGGCGCCTGGCGGTAGGCGTCGGCGACGATCTGTTGCCGCGACTCATCGAGCAGCTCCTGGACGAGGGCAACCGCAAGATCCTCCTCAACCTTTCTGACATGGATTACATCGACAGCAACGGCCTCGGCGAGCTGGTGCAGAGCCTCAAAGTCTCCGGCCGCCACGGTGCGTCGCTCCGCCTTCTCAAACCACAGGACCGCGTGAAGAAGACGCTCAAGCTGACCAATCTCCTGCCGATGTTCAGCGTCTACGACACCGAGGCCGAAGCGATCAAAGCCTTCGACGCTTAGAGGGTTTGATTTACAGAAGGCAGTCTATAGATTAGACTCTCTGGCGAAATAGGAGAGTCATGAACCCCTTCCTGACAGCCGTCCGCGCCGCCTGCATCACCAAGTAAGTCAGGCACGCGCGAGGCGATCGGCCTCAACCTGCCGCGACTGAGCACCGAAGAAGATTCCAATCGACGTCAATGCCGACAACCTCGCCGTCGGCGCCGATATCGACCACGACACCCGGTGAGATCTCGCGCGACGTCGCCGCCGCGGCGCCTCGCAACTCGACATACAGCGAATCGGTGTCAGCGTAGTAATTAGCGCGCATCATCAGATCTCCGCGTCACGATCGGGAAATGCGTTGTGGATCGTCTCACCGTCTTCCAGCGTCCCAACGCGCAAGTACTTTTGCAATTCCTCGATCCAGATCCAGTGGCGAATCCGGCCATCGGCCTGAATCATCCGCCGCGCGGGCCGGCGGATCGCCGCTTCGCACCATTCACGCCGGAGGTACGGACGCTTCCGCATGACTTCCCGTTCGAAGTAGTCCGTCGCCCGCACACAAGGATTTTACCCACAACGGTGCGGCATGGCACACACCTTGCCGAGCTCACCAGTGATGACCCGCGGACAACGAAGCCGGTCGGTGACGAAGGTGTGGCCGGGGACTGCCTACCCGCTCGGGGCGACCTACGACGGATCGGGAACCAACTTCTCGCTCTTCTCGGAAGTGGCCACGCGCGTCGAGCTTTGCTTCTTCGATGACGGAGGAAACCAGACCTGCGTCAATCTGCCGGAGATGACCGGCTTCATCTGGCACGGCTACGTTCCCAACATCGGGCCGGGACAGCGCTACGGGTTCCGCGTTCACGGACCGTGGGAGCCGCAGGCCGGGAACCGGTGCAATCCCGCCAAACTGCTGCTCGATCCGTACGGAAAAGCGGTCGACGGCAACGTAAAGTGGAACGAGGCCCTCTTCGGACACTTCTTCGACAATCCCGACGGGAAGAATGACGCCGACTCGGCGGCCTTCATGCCGAAGTCGGTCATTACCAGCCCCTACTTCGACTGGGGAGCCGACCGCTACCCGCGCAGGCCGTGGCACGAGACGATCATCTATGAGGTCCACGTCAAGGGTTTCACGCAACGCCATCCCGAGGTGCCGGAGCAGCTTCGAGGCACCTACGCGGGACTGGCTCATCCCTCCGCCATCCATCACCTGAAAACACTCGGCATCACCGCGGTGGAGCTCCTCCCCGTCCATCAGTTCATCGCCGATTCGCTTCTCCTCGAGCGCGGACTGCGCAACTACTGGGGCTACAACTCGATCAGCTATCTGGCCGCGCACAACGAGTACTCCTCGGGGGGACAGACAGGCCAGCAGGTACAGGAGTTCAAGCAGATGGTGAAGACGCTGCACGAGGAGGGGTTCGAAGTCATCCTCGACGTCGTCTACAACCACACGGCCGAGGGCAATCAACTCGGGCCGATGCTGTCGATGAAAGGCATCGACAACGCCGCCTACTACCGCCTCATGCCGGACGACTCGCGTTATTACATGGACTACACCGGAACCGGCAATAGCCTGAATATGCGTCATCCCCACGTGCTGCAGCTGATCATGGACTCGCTGCGCTACTGGCACCTGGAGATGCATGTCGACGGCTTCCGGTTCGATCTGGCCTCGACGCTCGCCCGCGGGCTGCACGACGTCGATCGTCTCAGCGCGTTCTTCGACATCATCCAGCAGGACCCTGTGCTGTCGCAGGTCAAGCTGATCGCCGAGCCGTGGGATGTCGGCGAGGGCGGCTATCAGGTCGGCAATTTCCCGCCGCTCTGGTCGGAGTGGAACGGCAAGTACCGCGACTCGGTCCGCGATTACTGGCACGGCACCGACCAGATCCTCGGCGAGTTCGCCAACCGCCTGACCGGCAGCTCGGACCTGTACGCCGAAACCGGACGGCGGCCGTATGCATCGATCAACTTCATCACCGCGCACGACGGCTTCACGCTTCGCGACCTCGTTTCGTACAACGACAAGCACAACGAGGCGAACGGCGAGGACAACGCCGACGGAGCCAACGACAACCGGTCGTGGAACTGCGGCCAGGAAGGGCCGGCCGAGGATGATGCGATCAACAGCCTGCGGGCGCGGCAACAGCGGAACTTTCTGGCGACCCTGGTCCTGTCGGTCGGCGTACCGATGATCTGCGGCGGCGATGAGATCGGGCGGACGCAACACGGCAACAACAACGCCTACTGCCAGGACAACGAGGTCTCGTGGTTCGATTGGGAGCATGTCGATGAAGAGCTGCACGCGTTCGCCGCACGCCTGATCGAGTTCCGCCGCTCGCATCCCGCCTTCCAGCGGCGCCGCTGGTTCTACGGCCGCCCGCTCCGCGGCGCGGAAGTGAGCGACATCGGCTGGTTCAAGCCCGACGGCGAACAGATGACGGACGACGACTGGCAAGGGGGGTTCGCCCGAAGCATCGGCGTCTTCTTCAGCGGTCACGGAATCCCTCCCGGCCCGCGCGGCGAGGAAGTCGTCGACGACAGCTTCCTCCTGCTCTTCAACGCCCACTACGAAGCGATGCCGTTCAAGCTCCCGACCGGCCCGTGGGGCGAGCGATGGGAGCCGGTGATCGACACGAACAAACCGATCCCCGACCTGCGCGAGCACGATGCGCTGCGCGCCGGCGAAGAGGTGGAGGTTGAGGCGTATTCGATGGTGGTGCTGCGGAGGATGGAGTAGGTCGGATAAAGTCCTGATGTGGATACCGACCCACATGGTCATAGCGATACAATCGCGGCATGAAAACGGTGCAAATGACGCTGGATGAGGAACTGCTTGTGCGCGTAGATCGCGCCGCCCGCCGGTTGAAGACGACTCGGTCGGAGTTCACTCGGCAGGCACTTCGCGAAGCCTTGAAACACATCACGACATTGCAGCACGAAGCACAGCACCGGCGCGGCTACGCGGCACACCCGGTGGAAGAGGGCGAGTTCAGCGAGTGGGCGACCGAACAGGTGTGGCCGGAATGAAACGGGGGGAGATCCGCTGGTACCGTTTCAGGGCACCGGACAAGCGCCGCCCTGTCGTCATTCTCACGCGAGACTCGGTGTTGGACTATCTGGGTGAAGTGACGGTGGCACCGATCACGAGCACCATCCGCGACATTCCGTCGGAGGTCTTGGTCGGCCCTGAAGACGGTGTACCACGGCCCTGTGCGATCAATCTCGATCACCTTCAAACAGTCTCCAAGGATCAATTGGGTGGAATCGTCGCCACTCTGCCGGAAGCCCGGATGGACGAGGTTCGCGACGCACTCTTGTTCGCCCTCGGGTATTGATCGTCCGACGGTGTGCGCCTTCGTCATCTGCTACGCTTCGCGAAACGCTACGCGTGTTTCCCGCGTCTCACAATCAATATGACAAGAAGAACCGTTCTCCAGACCGCGGCGATCATCGCCGCCGGCGTCGTCCTTGCCCTCGTCGCCAACGCCTTCGCGCCGCGCGAGCGAAAGCTGGCGATGGCTGGCTCGTATCCAAGTGCGCTGAAGGTGCCGGCGCGGGAAACCACCCCAATGGGGTCGATTCCTCCCACTCGCATTGCGCAAATGCCCATCGTCCCGATGACGTCGACAGCGCCCGTAACAGCGACCACCGCAACGCAGCCGACTGCGACTGCCGCCATCACCACCGTCGGCCTCAACCCGGCGGCAAAGACGCCCGCCGCGCCAGCGACGACGACGGCCGCCCCCGTCCCCCACCCGCCACTCCCAACTCCCCCATCAGCAGACCGCTTCCTCCCCCATCCCGACAAACCGTTCGTCGAGATCACATTCGCCGACGTGAGCTCTCTGCACGCGAAGAATGTCCTCTTTCTCGATGCGCGCCGGACGTCGGTCTACGAGCAGGGCCACATCGCCGGCGCGCGGCCGTACTCGGTTTGGGAATCGGACATCGACGACAAGGTGCGGAAACTGTTCGACGAGCGCAGCGATCCGAGCGCGCAGGCGCTGCCGATCGTCATCTACTGCAGCGGCGGCGACTGCGAGGATTCCCACATGCTGGCGCAGAAGCTGTGGGGCATCCAGTTTAATAACATCTACGTCTACAAAGACGGCTTCCCAGACTGGCAGCAGCACGGTGCGCCGGTTCACACAGGAGCGAATCCGTGAAGCGTCTTCTGGCTCATCCCTGGCTCACGATCCGCGTCCAGATCGCCCTCGGCGCGATCTTCATCATCGCCGCTCTGCCGAAGATTGCCGATCCACCGTCGTTCGCCCACATGATCTACAACTACCGCCTCGTGCCGTCGCCGCTGATCAACATCAGCGCGCTGGTGATGCCGTGGGTGGAGTTGCTGGCCGGCCTGGCGCTGATCCTCGGCGCCTGGAAAGCAGCAGCGCGAACGGTGGTGGCCATCATGCTGGCCGTCTTCATCGTGGCCATCTCGATCAACTTCTTCCGCGACAACGCCATCGACTGCGGCTGCTTTAACGTCGCCGACCGCGGCAAGACACACGAGCAGCGGATCTTCGATATGAAAGTCGATGTGTTCCGCGACCTCGGAATGCTGCTGATGGTGGGGCAGCTCTGGTATGCGGGGAAAAGGGAAGAGGACGAGGCGTAAGGCCGGAGGCCAATCATAAGCGGGAGTTGGCCGAGGATTCAGTTGTTAAGGAATCCTTAACAACTGCTGGCCGCGTTAGCGGCAACAAGACGGTAGCCAGGGGTGCGAGCGTTTTTTGCGAGCACCCCTGGTAAAGAGATGTCATGGTTGGTGCCGCGTCAGCGGCACTGGAGTGATCGGGGACTCCATCCAGTGCCGCTGACGCGGCACGCTTTCAAGAGACAATGCAGACCAGGGGTGCTCGCAAAAAGCGCTCGCACCCCTGGCTACCTTCTTGAGCCGCTATCGCGGCGTCGTAACGTCCAATCTCCAGTCAGTTGTCAAGGAATCCTTGACAACTGCCACTGACGAAAGGAACTACACGACGAAATCAGGACTCACGCGGAGGCGCGGAGGACGCGGAGGAAGAGAAGTGCTCCCTCGAACCTCCGCGTCTCCGCGTCTCCGCGTGAACCAACGGATCAGAGGACTTTGCAGATGGCAACTGTCAAGGAATCCTTGACAGTTCAACAGAAAGGCACATGTTCCTGGAACTTCCTACTTCATCTCTGTCCCGTCGCACTCGCCCATGAACTTGCCGGCGTAGGTGGCGGAGATGTCCTTGTCCTGCATTTTCATGTGCATGGAACCGTCGTAGGAGTCGCCGCCGTAGGTGATCTTGCCCTCGCCGGCCATGCCGTTCTCACAGGTCATCTTCCAGGAGATCGTGCTGCCGTCGACCTTCACGTCGGTGTAGGTACACCCGCCGCTTTTATCGCCGGCTTTGGGGATCAGATTCTCGGGTTTCTCGGCCTGCTCCTTGGTGACGCAGGTGACGACTGTGCGAGACGGCATCTTCATCGGCATATCGGTCATTTCCATCTGAATGGTCGTTTGCCACCGGCCCGGCTTGGCCAGGTTGCCGGCGAAGAGCGGGAGAGCGATCGAAACGACCGCGAACAGCGCAAGATTGCGAAGCTTCATCAGTATCCTCCGTTGGTTTTCGGAGGAGTATACGTCAGAGCTTTTTCACACCGCGCGAACGGGTAGTCGGCTCGATTCGGAGCGCCCCGGTCAGCGCGGCGGACTCGTTGCCGCTCTTCACCATCACCACGAGGGATCCGGCCGGCGTCGAAGCATCAATCTGGAACGTGGCACTGACGTAGTTCCCCGCCCACTTGAAATCGGAGATACGGTGGAAGCCGGGATTGGGGACATCGAAGGTGGTCATGCCGCTCGTGAAGCCATCGCCGCCGATGCCCAGGGTTATCGTCGAACCGGCGTGCAGCGTGGCCGGCATGGCCAGAAGGGTAACGTTGTCTGATCCGGCCGCCCAAGCGCCGATCCACTTCGGATTCAGGAGCACGGATCCGGAGCCATCGACGTTGAGATTGCCATAGATGCGCCCGTTTTCGACGCGAAGGGCGCCGCCGCCGGCGAACTGCGTCGGGAACGAAGTCACCTTCGCGCTCTGCCAGGACCCGGAGAGATTCTGGATGTTGAACGGGCCATCGAGTGGCTCCGCATAGATGCGATAGGTTCCCGCGGGAACACCCTGCAGGGAGAAGTTGCCGTTCTTGTCCGAAAGAGCCGTCACCACCGGCTCGCCCTCGTCGTTCTCAGCCACGACCTGTGCGGCGTAGATGCCACCGTCATCGCCGTAGACGCGGCCCTCGAGCGTGGCGCCCGACGCCGGTTTCGTTTTCGCGTAGGCGGTAGTAATGGCCACGCGATCGTCGCTGTCCAATCCTACCGTGGTGCCGGTGCCGATGTAGGGATACATGACGGAGGACAACACCGCGGAATGGTCGAGGCCGAGGATGTGACCCATCTCGTGCTCGACGAGTTGCTGCAGGTTGTAGCCGCCCGAGACAGCCGTAGGATCGATCTGCATATCGGCCTCGAGGAGGCGGCCGCTGTCGTCGTACCAGTTCGTGGTCAGGGCGATGAACTTCTGATCGGCGAAGAGATCGTCGGCCATCGAAACCGTGTTGCGTCCGTCCTTGCCGGCGGAGGCGCCATCGACGATGCCGAGGGATTGGAAGGAGAGACTAGCGTCAGGAGTCGCCGCCCAATCTTTCCCCGCCCGGTCGAGCAACGAAGCGACTTGCGGGATCGCCTGCACAACGCGGCGGTCGATGGCGTAGCGGATCGGGAAGGAGCCATCAGGCCAGGCGACAGGAATCAGCGTGCCGTTGTTGAAGTAGGTCAGACGGGCAGCTCCGAACGCCGGCACGGCGGCGATGATGGCGATGGTTACAACGAGGAAAAAGTTTCGGAGGGCGGGCATGGCTTAGCCAGTGAACTGCAACCGAGGTGCCATTGCAATAACTATTTTTCGGCCGTGTGGTCTGGTCTCGCGGTCTCGCGGTTACGCGGTCTCGGGGTTGCTGGGTTGCCAAGTCAGTGTTTGCCCTGCAAATCAGCAACCTGGCAACCCCGCAACCGCCAGACCGCGTTACACAATCGCGATCAGATCGATCTCGACCAGCGCGCCTCTCGGCAGTTGCCCGACGCCTACCGTCGTTCGGGCCGGCTTCGTGTCGCCGAAGTACGAGGCGTAGATTTCGTTGAGAGTGCCGAAATTGGCGAGGTCGGTGAGGTAGACGGTAGCCTTGACGACACTGCCGAAGTTGGTTCCGCCGGCGGTGAGCACCGCTTTCAGATTCTCGAAGACGCGCCGCACCTGGGCGGCGAAGTCGCCATCGACGAGGTTGCCGGTGGCAGGATCGAGAGCGATCTGTCCCGAGGTGTAGATGATCTTGCCGGACCGGATGGCCTGCGAGTAGGGGCCGATTGCCTTCGGCGCCTTGTCAGATGCGATGATCTCCATGCTTGCTCCTTCAGGATTTGAGCGTAACAGTATAATCGCGGGACTTTCTCTCGGAGCTCATACGACGCATGGCAACGTACTCCGGCAATGCATCGCTCTCTCAAGCTGTCAAGGACCGCGTTCTCTCGACGTTCCAGCAGAGCGTGGCGCTCTACAAAGAGGGCCGCTCGGCCGAGGTGGTCGAGGGCTGCACGCTGATCCTGCGCATGGATCCGACGTTCGATCCGGCCCGGAAGCTGCTCGAGAAAACGCGCAATCCGAACGCGCCCGTCGACGTCGATTCGCTCCTGACGGCAGGGTCTGGATCTGATGTCTTGAATGAAGCGCGCGCGGCGCTTGCGGCTCGTGACTTTCAGAGGGCCGCGGAGCTCGCGTCCGAGGTTCTTCGCGACGATTTCACCAACGAAGAAGCGCGCCTGGTCAACGACACGGCGCGCGAGAGGATCGAGGCTGCTCCGTTCGTCGAGCAGTTCATCCGCAAGTCGGAGATGTTCGCCAGGCAGGGCAACGCCAGCGCTGCGCGGTCGGAACTGGAGAAGGCCCGGGCGCTGGACGACGGTCATCCTGGCATCCGGCGCGTTGCCGAATCGATGCAGACAGCCGAGCCGGCCGCGCCGTCGTTCAGCTCCGGCGGCAGCCCTTCGTTCGTCGTCGAAACACCGCCGTCCCCCCCCACGACCCGCAGCGCCGCGCAGGCGGCCGACTTCGGGTTCACGTTCGAAGAGGAGAAGCCGGCCGAGCCGGAGTCGCCTTTCGGAGGTTTCACATTTGGCACCCCGGCACCTGCTGCTCCGCCGCCTCCTCCCGCCGGCGGTTTTTCGTTCGATACACCCGCGGCGCCGTCGTCATCGCCGCCATTTGGCGGAGGGGGATTCTCGTTCGATGCGCCAGCGGCGCCGGCGAGCGGCGGATTCGACTTCGGCCCCGCCGCGACCCCGCCGGCGGGCGCCGATCAGCGGAAGATTCAGCAGTACCTTGCGGACGGTGACCGCGCCGCCGTCGCCGGCGACTACCAGCAGGCCATCGATCTCTGGTCGCGCATCTTCCTGATCGATGTGACGAACGATGAGGCGTCGCACCGGATCGAGAGCGCGAAGGCAAAGCGCCGCGAGATCGAGAGCAAGGTGGAAGCGATCATCAACGCCGGCGAGCAGGCGTACAACGCCCGCGACAACGAGACGGCGCGCGCGAAGTTCAACGAGGCACTGCGCCTCGATCCCGGCAACCTCACCGCCCACGATTATCTCGAGCGGATGTCGAATACCGCCGGCGAGAAAAGCGCGCCGGCACTCGAGGCCCCATTCGCCATCCCCCCGCCCTCGCGCGGGGACATCTTCGCCGACGATCAGTTGAGCGGCTCCTACGATTCGCTCAAGCCTCCCGATCTAACCGTCCCGAAAATATCCGCAAAGGCGAAAGCGCCGGCCGCCGCTCCCACACCGGCAAAGAGCGGCTCGCGCATGGGCGTGCTCATCACCATCGCCGCGGTCGTGATCGTGGCCGTCGTGGGGTGGTTCGTGTGGTCGAAGTACATGGCCAAGCCGGCCTATGATCCGAGCGCCACGCAGGCGATCTTCCGTCAGGCCGACGCGCTGGCGAAGCGCAACCGTTTTGATCAGGCCATCGCCATCCTGCGCGATGTGAAGCCGGCCGATCCGAAGCACGACAAGGCGCTGGAGATGATCGCCGACCTGCAGCACAAGAAGTCGCAGGCGGCGGAGACGGTGAATGGGCGGCCGTCCGCGATCGTCTATGAGGAGAGCATCGCCGCCGGCCGCACGGCTTTCGAGGGACACGACTACGATGCGGCCAAGACCGCCTTCGATACCGCCGCGCGCATCAAACCGCTCCCGCCGGACGTCTCGACGATGTACGCGGCGGCCTCGCAACAGGTGGCCAAGCTCGAGGTGGCGAAGGCGCTGTTCAGCGAGCAGAAGTATCAGGATGCCATCGCCAATCTCGATCCGCTGCTGCAGGCCGATCCGCAGAATCAATCCATCCGCCGGATGCTCACGAGCGCTCACTTCGACCTCGGCGCGATCGCTCTTCAGGAAGAACGGCTCCCCGACGCCATCCGCGAGTTCGACCTGGTGCTGAAGGCCGATCCGAATGACGAACTGGCCAAGAGGAGCAAGACACTGGCCGATCGCTATTCCGGTCAGCCGAAAGACCTGCTGTACAAGATTTACGTAAAATATCTGCCGTTGAGGAAGACCTAGGTCTCGCGGTCTCGGGGTTGCGGGGTCTTGCGGTTGTTGAACGCGTAGGGAGGGTGTGATGCGATTCGATGAAGTCGAGCTGCAACCGGCGACGTTCGACGTTGATTCTGCCGCTCCACCGCCATCCGCTCCCGCTTCGTTCTTCCGGCGGCTGGCCGCTCTCCTCATCGATCTCTCCCTCTTCGCCGCCCTCGGCCTGGCGCTCTCTCCTCTCCTGCCGGCGTCGATGAGCGCGATCTCCATCGCGTCGCTGGCCGGCTTTCTCATCATCATCGCCTTCTACTATTTCGCCGGCACGCGGGCTTTGTGGGGAAAGACGATCGGAGGGGCGATTTTCGACGTGCGCGCGCGAAGGCGCGGCGCGGTCTGACGCCGCGATCTACTCCTTCTTGAAGGGCGAGATGTTCAAGGCTGCGACGCGGTTCTGCGCGTCGAATGCCACGCGAAAGGCAACGGGACCGTTCGTGTACGACAGGATCAGATCGATGACCGTGAGGCGTTTGTCGACCCTCTGCTGGACTTGCGTGACGGATTGGAACGTCCCGAAGATCCGGCCGATGTTGCCGGCCAGTCCGGCCATGCCGGCAGGGGTCAGTTGCGCGGCCATTTCGGCGTTGAAAGGCTTGACGGCATCGTCGTAACGCCCGGCGGTGAAGTCGGTGAGCAACTGCCGCGCTAATGCTTCGAGGGCCGGATCGACGGGCGGAGGGAGGACGGGATTGAAGTAGACCGTCTGGATGCGGTCGAAGGCGTCGAAAATGACCTCGACGTTCACGGAGCCCTTTTCAAACCGTGCCAGCAGCTCGATGGTGCGGAATTCGCCTTTCATGCCGGGATGGGCTTCCTTGACCAGGTAGAACTGGCCTAAATCCCGGTCGAGCTGCGCTTTGACATCCGACAGAAGCTGCGGCGTGACCACCGGCCGCAACGCGTCATTGAAGTCCTGGGTGGCTAAATCAAAACGGCCCGTGACGAAGTTCCTCAGCATCTCCCGGGCTACCGACTCGATGGGAGTCTGGAGGTGCGGTTTGGGACTGACGGCAAACAGCGTGGTCAAAAGGAGGGAGGCGAGGATGTTCACGGGGGCAATGGTAACAGCCGGCCCGGCAGAGCTGCCGGGCCGGCTGGTGGTTAAGGTATGACCAGCCGCGCGTTCGGTGCGGCGAGCACGGCGAGGTTCATGCCTGCTTTCTGCGCCTGCGCGAAGGAGATGTCGAACGACTTGTCGCGATCAGCTTTCACTTCCACAGCCTTGGCGAAGTCGGCGACGGTCTGGAAGCGAGTCGCGACAGGGAACAAGTTGCACTTGTAGCCATAGTTGCCGCAGATCTCATTGATGGCGTGACGGCCGAGCGCGCGATAGCTCTCGAACTGCGACTCGCTGAAGAACTGGTCGGCGGTCGACTCGTGCGGAAACTCCGCCGAGGACGTCGCGTAGTTGTACACGTCCTTGGGGAAGTAGTCCTCGGAATAGAGTCCGGGCTTGATGTAGATGAGCGTCCCGTCGATGTCCTTCCTTAGCGGCTTTCCATCCACGATCTCCGTCGGTGCTTCGTCGATAGCGCTGTAGCGGATTTTTGCGGTCGCGACGTAACGGCCTTCAACGTACTTGCCGTCTGCCGAGCGTGGAAACATGTACATCCTCTCGATGTCGATCGGAACGCCGAGGTCCGTCCGGATCTTGCGAATGGCGTTGCCGAGATCCTCAAAGGTGTACTTCGGATCGCAGCCGCCGTCGCTGACGACGATGTAGCGGCAGCGGCGTAGGACCATCTCGTAAACGCCGAGGTTCTCGAAATGACCGCCGTCGGAGAGATAGACGAGCGGGCACTGGTCGTTGGTCGTACCGGTGAGCTCCCACAACAACGGTTCGAGATTGGTGCGGGGATGGCCGCTGCCATACGTTTTGCGCCCGGCGAGTCCGGGGTTGCCGAGCCATGAGCCGAGGCGAACGTTGAGGAGCGTCAGGAGAAAGGCCAGCGCCGGGGAGGAGTTATAGCCCTGATTGGGGCTGGCTGCCGCTCCGGAGATCGTTACTGCTGTGCCGACGGAGATGCCGTCGTCGCCGCCATACTCCTTCGAGTCCCGGTACCCTACATAGATGCTGCCGGAGTGCAGCGGAGAGACGGTGAATGACTCAGCCTGACGCTGCTGCCACGCCAGCTTCTCGCCGGACGTGAGGTTGAGAGCGGTGTTGATCACATGCATCGGTCCACGATGCAACAGCGGCCGCAGCGAGCCTTCGAAGGCGGCGTCGAGCTTCTCGCGATTGCCGTGCAGACGCGCAGCGGGAGAATCATCAGGCTGAACGCCGCCAAGATCCCCCGTCAGAAGAGTGGCGTTGATGTTCCGGACCAACGCATTGGTCAGCGGAGCGTCAATCGGATCGTCCGGCTGTCTGTTTTCGAGTTGCGAGAGCGTCTTCTTGTCGAGAGAGTTCCAGATCTCCAGCGAGACGGCCTGCACGAGCTGGGCCTGAGGCGTGGGCTGCTGGGCCGTGGTCATCTGGGACATAGCGTACTGCTTCAGCTTATTCACGAACTCCGTGACGTTTTCAAATGACGTAGGCCAGAGCAGCTCCTGACGGAGCTCGTGCATCTGGAGGTTGTCGTGAGGGTCGAATCCGGTGAACGCGTCGGGATCGCGTGTGTAGCGCGAAGCGCCGAGGTACGCGCGGATGAGACGATTTCGATACAAGGAATGCATGGAGAACTTGTTGACGCCGATAAAGAACGAGAGGCCGATCGCAAACGCTGCGACAAGCAGGACGATCACCACCTGCGTGCCGCTCGTGCCGGCAATCGTCTGCAGATGCGCAATGCCCCGCGCTTCAACGAAGGAGCCCTCGGCGGCTTTCGAGGTCTCACTCTTCACAAGGTACGAAGTACGATCATTGCCGGTAGGGACAGTGGGGCTCGTGGCCGCCTGCAACGTGCCTGAGGCTCGGTCGCGATCGACGGGGACGATCGCCGCCGCACTGGCCTGCGCATCAAACTGTGTGGCGAAAGCAACGTCGGTATCGTTGATCTTGTACCCGTTGAACTGTTCGGCAAGCCAAGTGTGTCCAAGCGCGATCGCGGCGAGCAGGATGACTGCGAAGATCGGCACGATCAATCCGCCCGCGGCGTTCATCAACTTCCCGGTTTTTCCGGCATCCTCCTTCTCCTTGCCGTTCGCGGGTGTCTTCGCGCTGAAGCCGAAGAGAGCGGCGGCAACGCCGGAAAGGCCGCCAACCGAGGCGAGAATCACAGGCGCGCGATAGAGGAAGAGCGGACCGAAGACGGCGATCACACCGAGGAGCGCGACGGCCGCGGCGAAGAAGAGAAGGTACGCGCCCGCGCGGCCCCACCATTCACGATCATCGTCTTCATTGCGGCGGCTGGAAAGGCCGACGAAGATCGACGCCTGCACGAAGAAGATCAGGAGCAGCAGCGGCACGGCGAAGCAGAGATAGATGTGACCCTGGCCGACGGCGTCCGTGAGCGGCCGGAGGAACGGAATCTTCGACGGAAAGTCGACCGGATGCAGCGGATCGGGGAAGAGTTTGATCGCCGCCAGAAACGCGAGAGCAACAGCCGTCACTACGCCGACGATTGCAGCAACGAGCTCAAAGGTGAGCTTCCAGGTGGAGTGTCGCCAACCCTGACGGCTGAGGCCCGACTTCCGCGACGCCGCGGAGGCGGTGAAGTAGCGGAGGTAATAGATCAAAGATGGAAGCAACGTCATCAGCAGCACGGCGGCGAGGAGGTGAAACCTCGTCGTCGCGCCGATGAAGACCTGGCTGGCGAAGGGGATGAGGCGTTCGTTCGGGAGCAAGCCCCAATTCAAAGCGTTCTGCGCCCAATACGTGGCCAGGAACATCGCCGCCGCCGTCAGCGGAATGATCGTCAGGACGTTATAGAGGAGAGCGCGACTCCAATGCGTCCACTGATCGTTTCGTCCCGGTGCCACTGGCCGCGCAAGACCGATGTACGTAAAACCGATGGCGAGGAAGACCTCCATCCAGCAGAGCGGCCTCGTCGACCCTGCCCACCCCGGGTGGTGCAGCATCCACGAGAATATGCGTGGTATCGCCAGGAGCAGAGCCAGGATCGGCACCAGGATGAGCAGATTGAGCAGCAGGTTGCGAATGTAAAGCGCCGCCATCGTCCACGTGTCAGCCGACGTAATGCCGAGCCTTGGACTGAGGTAGTTGCTGTAATCCCGGAGATGGCGGATCGGCCGCGGCTCGGGATCGATCTTCGCCTTCGGCAGGGTGGCCTTCGGCAGCGCGTTTGTGGTGCCCGTATTGTTCGTGTTTGCTACATAGTCCGTGGTCCCTTCGAACGCCGTGTCCGCGCAGACGAGATCCTTCTGAACGCCGGACATGCCTTCCGGATGGCGGCGCGCCCACGACGAGAGCCAGCTTCCGATGTAGCCGCCGCCGGAGACCGTGGAGAGGTAATGGAACTTGTCGAGAATGTTTCCGGTGGCCAGCCCCTGCAATACGCCGAGGGCGAACGTGGCGCTGCGGATTCCCCCGCCGGAGATGCAGAGTGCGGTGCGGGCATCAGCAGGCTTGCTGCCGTCCTGGTGAATTTTCGCGTAGATGGCCGCGAGGCGGATGTCGCGCAGCGGCCTGACGGCACCGTGGAAAGCGTCGTCGACGATTCGCCGGTTGATCTCGCTGCGTCGCTCCCCTTCGGCGGCGACGTCGCTCGTGTAGAACGCGTAGCGCTTGATGAGATCCCGGCCGCTGTCCGTCAACGCCACTGATCTCGAAAGCTTGTTCAGGTCCGGTTTGGCGAGAAGGCCGTTCAGCGTGTCGACAAGGCTGCCCGTCATATTCAGGTCGCACGCGATGAGAATTGTTCGCGCCCACGATTCATCGACGATGTCTCCGAGCCCATACGCCGACGGCGGAACCTCAATCCGCCCATGCATCGACTCGTACTCCTGTTCCAACACTTCGTGCACTTCGAGCGGAAGCGTAGACATAGGACCCCTCCTCAGAAGAAGACGGAACGCGGTTGTTGGGTGATTGCCCGCAATTATAGACGGACGACCCGAAAAAGTTCCATCTACTGCAAATGCGGCAGCGGGTCGCGCGCACTCGCCTTCCCCGCTTCGATCCAGGCCACGCGGGTGAGGAGCGAGCCGAGGAGAGCCGAAGCGGCGGCGGCGCGGCGGGCGCGTTTGGATCGGATGCCGAGAAGGCGGAGGGCGAGCGGGAGGGGACCGGAGAAAAAGCCGCCGATGCGGGTCGTCAGACCGGTGGGGCCCTTCCGTAGCGGCTCCGACTCGATGTCGTCACACGACTCGATCTCGATGCCCATGTACGTTTCGAATGCGGCTGCGGCGAGACCGAGGACGTTGAGGGCCGGCTCGTCGTGTCCGCGCAGTACGAGCAGCGCGGTCGCGGACGCGAGGGCCGAGGCGCCGAAATGGATCGGAAGCGACCGGGCGTGTCGCGACCAGACAGGAATGGCCGTAGCCCCGATGAGGACGCCGGTGTAGGTGGCCATGACCAGACCGGAGAGCGCGGCGATGAAGGCAGCAGCGTCGCCGGCGCGTTTCATGCGCAACAGTTCGGCGATCACCGCACCGGCGCTGGCCGTACCGAAGGCGGTCAACGTCCACGCACCGACCGACATCGGCGATTGCGGCTTGAATACACGGAGCATGTTGAGGAAACGCTCGGGACGTCCGAGGTCGAGGATGAGCAGCGGCCCGGAGACCGCGGCACCGATCGCGGCGATCCAGCGCGCATCGCGGACGAGCGACTTCGAGGCGCCGGTCATCTGCGCGGTGAGTGCAATCACGCTCGAAGCGCCCGCGGCACCGCCGGCAAAGAAGTAGAGGGGGATCTCCCACGTCCACACGGGCGGCTTGACGATCGGTAGTCCGTAGTAACTGTTCGTCTCGGGGAACGGAGAGCCGGGCGGCCGAACGCCTTTGGCGTCGAGTTGGCCGAGGGCGGCCTGGTTTCGGATTTCGTCGAGCCGGGTTTCAGGGATGTGCGATTTCATTTCGCACCTCGGCGGCTGTTTGACGAGTAAAGAAACGCCATCAGCGACAATCCGGCCATTGCTCCCGCCGCAACGGCTGCTGCACTCCACGATTGCTTCAGCAGCGTCGTCGGCACCTCGGGCTTCGGCGGGAGGTTGTAGGCCCGAACATCACCGCGGACGAGAAAGAAGGCGTGCGTGCCGCCCACGCTCGTCTCTTTCGGATTCCAGATCGTGGCGTCGGTCATGCCGGAAGCGTGAAGCTGTGCGATGCGGCGATCGGCGGCGCGCTCGAGATCGTCGAGCCTGCCAAAGAGGATCGAGCCGGTCGGACAGGCCTTCGCGCACGCCGGCTCGGCGCCCGCTTTCTGCCGGTCGTAGCAGAAGGTGCATTTGAAGGCGCGCCCATCCTCAGGACGCCGGTCGACGACGCCGAAGGGACAGGAGACGACGCAGTAGCCGCAGCCGTTGCAGATGTCCGGCTGGACGAAGACGCTGCCGAATTCGGTGCGGACGATCGAGCCGGTCGGACACGCTTCCAGGCAGCCGGCATTCTCGCAGTGCTTGCAGACGTCGGACGAAAACTCCCACGTCAGTTGTTCGCTGGCGTTGCCGCCACAGCCGGCCTTCGGCTCGCGCTCGACGAACTTGACGTGACGGTAGGTGGAGTGGCCCAGGGCCAGCGTGTTGTCGTAGGAGAGCCCGCTCCAGACGAAGCCGTCGTCCGGCACGTCGTTCCACTCTTTGCAGGCCACTTCGCATGCTTTGCAGCCTATGCAAAGCGTGGAGTCGGTCAGAAACCCGGTCACGGCCATAGAAGGAGCTTATCGCAAGGTAGGGAGAGGTTCCACGCGGCTTTGCCCACAAAGTCGCTCCTGCAATCTACGCCGTCGCCGTGGCTATGCCAACTCATGCGCCACGACCGAAGAAGGACCGACTGCCGGACGCCATCGCTCTCGGGAAGCATCTACGCAAGTTGCGCGAGGCGAAGGGGTGGACTCTGGAGGAACTCGGAGAAGCCGCCGGGATGAATGAACGTCAAGTCGGGCACATCGAACGGGGCGCGACCGATCCGAAGCTGAGCACGATTCGGAAGTTGGCGCGGGCGTATGGGGTGACGGTGAGCGAGCTGCTGAAGCCGCTGAAGTAGCCGGGAAGGGCGATTTTCACTCCCCCTCGCACTCCGCAAGTGATTGACAACACGCTAGTTAGGTACGTGGAATTTGGTGTGCGCTCCGCATGCTATGCTAGAAAACCCGTGGCTCTTCGGACGAACGGTTTTAGGCTCGGGGAGCGCTTGAACCACTTGGCCAGGCATCGACTGGAACATCCGTGGGTAGACCAGTACGAATACGAAGAATGCGCGGACGAATTTCTGACTAAAGTACTGACGCCACTAATGTTAGAGTGCACCCGCAAGAATGGAGACAGGATTCGATACGATACGTCAACCGATGAGTTTGGAATCATATCCGCAACAGACTACATCGTGACATACTTCTACCGAACGAATCGCGGTCGTGAGTATTTTGAGAGGGAGTGCCGCCAATGAAGAACAAGTGCCCCGTCTGTTTCTACGATGGCCTTCTGTACCCTCCCGTCAATCATAGCATTTGTCCATGCTGCGGAACAGAGTTTGGCCTGGATGACTATGATTTCACAGTCCCGGAGTTGCGACTTCGATGGATATTATCAGGCGCTCTATGGTTTAGCCGCGATCAGACGCCTCCGGCGAATTGGAACCCATCGCTACAGCTATTGAGCGCTCAGTACGGCGTGCGACGAACATCCCCCAGCAAATCTATCACCACCAAGAAGGTCACGCCACGCTCGATTCAATTTATTCCTGTTGGGGCCGCCGTGAATGCCTAGGCTACTAGTAGCGCTACCGTGCGAGCGTGTGATCCTTGAGCAAGAAACAAATGAAGTGTCTCTAATTGCGATCATGCAAGACATCGCAGTCCCGGTAGTTGAGAATCAACCTATTCCCGTTGGCGCGGCCCTACCTACGCAGTGGCACGTGTTTACTCTTTGGGATCGCTCCAAAGATGACGCGGACGATGACGTATTCGAGCAACGTATATCGCTAAGAGTACCAGACAAAAACATTCCCGTACCGGTTGAGACTATCGCCCCATTTCAATTCGGCAATTACACGCGCTTGCGTATTAATATACCTATCTTGGGGTTCCCAGTTTATGCTGCTGGCATTTGCTATCTTGGGATAGAGCTCCGTAAACTAGGAGCTGAGCACTTCGCTCCTTTCGCTGAGTTCCCGCTGACCGTGATCCATCGCCAGGTAAGAGCTGATGATGAGCCCGTGCCGGTAACGCAGCCAATCGGCTAAGGAGGGACCGTCCGCTCAGCGCTTCCGAGACGGTGCCGGGGATTTCAGGCTGCACACAAAGTGCGCTGGCTGCACAACGAGGCGGGCGAACGCAATGTCCGCGGTTCCCACACAGATCGTGAAAAATACCGGTCATCGCACTCGAAAAGCGTACCAGGACAATCAGTGTGGTCGATTCATCCTCGGAACCCGAATCCGGCCGGCTCGCTCTTCCGCACGCTGCAGGTCAGCGCTTTCGTTTCCATGATGCGCACGTTCGGCTCCTCGGATATGGCCACAAGGTCGTTGACCACGTCGCCCTTCACCAATCCGCGGCCGCCCCAATGATACGGAAGGCCGACCTGGTGGATGCGGCGTCCCTGGACGTCGAGCGAGGGCATGCGGGCGGTTACCAGAGCGCGCGCTTCGATCTCGCCGCGCGCGGTCGATACGATCACGTGGTCGCCGTTCGCGGCGCCGATCTCCGCGGCCAGCTCCGGCGAGATTTCGGCGAACAACTCGGGCTGCAGCTCGGCGAGATGGGCCAGCGTGCGCGACATCGCTCCCGAGGTGTGGTGCTCGGTGAGGCGATAGGTCGTGAGGATGTGCGGAAAACGCGCATCGGGGGACATCGCGTAGGCGTTGTCGGGGCGCTCCTTCCTGTCGGCGGCAGGATTGGTGAGCTGATCGGGATAGAGAGCGTTGCCGAGGTTCGACTCCAGAGGCTCATAGTGCGCCGGAAGTGGACCGTCCTTCAGCCCCGACGGGACGAAGAGCCAGCCCACTCCGTCGGGATGCATGATGAATGGTGCGTCGCCGGGGAGGGCTTCATCGCCGCCCTTGTCAGGATCGCCCTTCGCATCGGGATGCTTCGTCTTCGTGAAGTCCGCGACGTCGTCACCACCCCATTCGCCCTTCGATTCATCCCACCAGACGAGCTTCTTTCGCTCGCTCCATGGCGTTCCGTCCGGTGCCGCGGAGGCACGGTTATAGAGGATGCGGCGATCGAGCGGCCAGGCGAATCCCCAGCCGTGTCCGTATCGTCCACGCGCCGCGCGGCCGTTGGCTTTGTTCTCTCCGTCGTAAACGCCGGAGTAAATCCAGCAGCCGCAGGAGGTGGTGCCGTCAGCCTTGAGCTCAGTGAAATTCTTGATCGGCGCACGCGAAGGATGAATGCTGAAGGATGAAGGATGAGCGGTTTCGCCATTGCTTTCTTCATCCTTCATCCTTCCGCCTTCATCCTTCGAAGCCTCCTTCCATCCGTGGATCTCCCGCAGCACGGCCTCAGGATCCGGCTCTTCGATCGCGCCGTAGCACGGGTAGTCCCACGTCAGCGCGCGGAGGCCGGCATCGCGCGGAGCGTCCGTCGCCTTTTCCTTCAGCAGCCGCCCGAGGTGATAGAGGAAGTGCAGCTCGCTGCGCGCGTCGCCGGGTGGCTCGATGGCCTGCTCGCGCCATTGCAGGAGGCGCTGCGTGTTGGTGAACGTCCCGGCCTTCTCGACGTGCGACGCGGCCGGAAAGAGAAAGACCTCGGTCCCGATCTCTTCGGTGCGCAACTCGCCGCTGGCGATCTCCGGCGAATCGAGCCAGAAGGTGGCCGTCTCGATCTCGACGAGGTCGCGGACGACGAGCCACTTCAGCTTCGACAGTGCCTTGCGTTCCAGCCGCGCGTTCGGCGCGCCGACGGCGGGGTTCTGTCCCATGACCAGGAGCCCCTCGAGCTTGCCGTCGGCCATGTCCAGCCAGTAGCCGAAGTGCGAATGATCGCCGGTCAGCCGCGGCAGCCACCCGAATCCGAAGTCGTTCTCTTTCGTCGCCGCGTCGCCGTAATAGGACTTGAGCAGCGAGACGATGTACTTGTCGATGTTGAACCACCACCCCTTCGACGACTGATGCAGCTTGATCCAGGCCGCGAGCGAGCTGTCGTCGTCCGCGTTGTGCATCGGCATCGGCAGGTAGCCGGGGAGGATGTCGTAGAGCGTCGGAATGTCGGTCGATCCCTGGATCGACGCGTGGCCCCGCAGAGCCATGATCCCGCCGCCCGGCCGCCCGATGTTGCCGAGGAGCAGTTGCAGGATGGCCGCGGCGCGGATGATCTGCACGCCGGAGGAGTGCTGCGTCCAGCCGACGGCGTAGCAGATGGCGCCGGTTTTGTCGCGTCCGGAAGCGCTGGTGAAGATGTCGGCGACCTCGAGGAATCGCTCCTTCGCGATGCCGCAGTTCTGCTCGACCATCTCCGGCGTATAGCGCGCGAAGTGACGCTTGAGCAGTTGGAACACGCAGCGGGGATGCTGGAGCGTCCGGTCCTGATGCGGCGCGTGCAGATTCTGTGTTTCGCCGCCGCTGTCCTTGCCGTGCCCTCCCCGCTCCTCGGCCATGCCTGCTTGCGGCAAGGGCTCCGCTCCCTCGTAGAGCCAAGTTTTCCCGTCGTACCGCTTCTTTTCCGGATCCCAGCCGCTGAACAATCCGCCGAGGTCCTCGGTATCCTGAAAGTCCTCGCGCAGGATCGTGGGAGCGTTCGTGTAGTGGACGACGTAGTCGCGAAAGTAACGATCGTTACTCAGCGTGTAGTTGATCATCGCACCGAGAAAGACGATGTCGCTCCCCGCGCGCAGCGGCAGCCAGTAGTCGGACATCGCCGACGTGCGGTTGAAGCGCGGATCGACGTGGATGACCTTCGCGCCGTTCTTCTCGCGCGCCTCGATCACCCACTGGAAGCCGACCGGGTGGTTCTCCGCCATCGACGATCCCATGATGAGAATGGCATCGGAGTTGGCGAGATCATTCGGCGCGGTCGTCGCGCCGCCTCTTCCGAACGAGGTCCCCAGACCGGGGACCGTGGAGCTGTGTCATATCCGGGCCTGGTTGCTGATGCAAACCATGCCCAGACCTCCCGTGAAGAGTTTCTTGATGAGGTAGTTCTCTTCGTTGTCGAGCGTTGCGCCGCCGAGGTGGGCCATGCCGGTGCACTGCATGACCGGTTTGCCGTCCAGCGACTCGGTGAAGGTACGCTCGCGCGTCTCCCACATCCGCCGCGCCACCATGCGCATGGCCCGATCGAGCGGGATCTCGGTCCACTCGCGCGAGTACGGCGCGCGGTACTTCACTCTGGTGGCGCGCCCCTCGTGCGTGACGAGCTGATACGACGCCGCCCCTTTCGGGCAGAGGTGCCCGCGAGAGATCGGCGACTCGGGATCGCCTTCGATCGATACGATCTTGCCGTCGCGATGGTAAACAAGCTGGCCACATCCAACGCCGCAGTAGGGGCAGATGGAACGCGTCACGTCCGCGCCGTCGCTCTTCGGCCGCAACGCGTGCGTCGCTTCCGACATCGATTCGACGCCGGTGCCGTCGGCGCCGCTCTTCAACTGGCGGATGAGCGGCCATTTCAGGAGGAGCTCGGCAAGCATGGCGCTAGTGTATGCAAAGAAGGGGATCCCGGAGGCAGTTAGTGGCCTCCCGGAGGCAGTTAGTGGCCTCCCAGAGGCAGTTAATGGCCTCCCAGAGGCAGTTAATGGCCTCCCAGAGGCAGTTAATGGACACCCGGAGGCAGTTAATACGCTCCCGGAGGCAGTTGAACTGCCTCTCGGAGGCAGTTAATACGCTCCCGGAGGCAGTTGAACTGCCTCTCGGAGGCAGTTAATACGCTCCTGGAGGCAGTTGAACTGCCTCTCGGAGGCAGTTAATACGCTCGTGGAGGCAGTTGAACTGCCTCTCGAAGGCAGTTAATACGCTCCTGGAGGCAGTTAACACGCTCGTGGAGGCAGTTGAACTGCCTCTCGGAGGCAGTTAATACGCTCCTGGAGGCAGTTAACACGCTCCTGGAGGCAGTTGAATTGCCTCTCGGAGGCAGTTAATACGCTCCTGGAGGCCGTTAACAGACTCCGGGAGGCCGTTACCGCGCTCTCGGAGGCAGTTAATGTAACTAACTTAGACTAATGTTCATGCGTCCGTGGCCTCTGATCCCGATCCTTCTCCTTCTCGCCGCTGCCGCATCCGCGTCCGTCATCGACGACCTCGATGATGTCTCGAAGTGGACTGCAGCCCCCTCGGATGGCGTATCGCTGGCGCTGGCCGAGGATCGCGGCGCGATGCGCATGGACTTCGATTTTCGCGGACATGGCGGATGGGCGGCGGCGCGGCGGAAGGTCAGCATCGACCTGCAGGACAACTATCGTTTCTCTTTTCGCCTGCGCGGAGAGACACCGCCCAACACGCTGGAGATCAAGTTCATCGATCCGTCGGGAGAGAACGTCTGGTGGGTGCGGCGGGTGGCGTGGGAGTTTCCACGCGATTGGACGGACGTAGTCGCCGACAAGCGGAACATCGAGTTCGCCTGGGGACCGTCGTCCAACCATGTATTGACGAAGATCGGCGCCATCGAGGTGACGGTGACCGCGGCGACAGGCGGCAAGGGGAGCGTCTGGCTCGACCGCATTACGTTCGATGAATTGCCCGCCGATATGTCGATGCCGCTGGTCACCGCGACGAGTGCACAGTCGGGGCAGACCGCCGATCGGGCCATGGACGGACGCGCCGACACATCGTGGCATTCGGCCGAGGGCGGCTCGCAGTCGCTGACGATCGACTTTCGTACGGTACGAGAATTCGGCGGGCTGACCGTGCAATGGAACGGAAGCGATTTCGCCACCGACTACGACGTTGCCACATCAGCCGATGGGAAGCAGTGGAGCACCGCACGCAGCGTTCGCGGCGGCAATGGCGGGCGCGATTATCTGCAGACGCCGAACGCGACGGCGCGATACGTCCGTCTGAACCTGATTCACGGCGCCGCCGGCTACGCCATCAGCGAGATCACCGTCGAGCCGCCTCGCTTCGGCGATCGGATGATCGATGTCTACCAACGAATGGCGCACGATGCACCGCGCGGCCGCTATCCGCGCGGGCTCGTCGGGGAGCTCGCCTATTGGACGATCTTCGCAGTCGACCGCGACGAGGGAGCCAAACCGCTGCTATCGGAAGACGGAGCCATCGAGACCCCCGCCGGATTCACCCTCGAGCCGTTCGTGCGCATCGACGGCCGGCTCATGACCTGGGCCGATGTGACGACCTCGCAGTCGCTGGAACAGAACTCGTTACCGCTGCCGTCGACGACCTGGCGGCATCCGAAGTTCTCCCTGGAGATCGCCCCCTTCGGCGCCGGGACCGCTGCTGCACCGATCGGCTACGCGCGTTATCGCCTCCGAAACACGAGCACCCGCACGGAGCACGTGCAGTTCTATGTCGCCATCCGTCCGCTGCGCGTTACGCCGCCGTGGTTTGAATTGAACATCGCTGAGCTCACAGCGCCGATTCATTCGATCAAGTGGAGCGGGAGCGAATTCGCGGTCGACGACACACGCATCGTTCCGCTGACGAAGCCGTCGTCGATCGCGGCGTCAACGTTCGACGGCGGCGACGCAAGCGAGATGCTTGATGCGTTCGTACGGGAGTCGGGGGTCGGGGGTCGGGAGTCGGAGCGAAGGGAAGTTTCGCATTCCGTTAGCCCCTCTCCGACCCCCGACCCCCGACTCCCGACCCCCGAAACGGACCCTCAACATCACGCCTCCGCCCTCATGCGCTGGGACCTTTCGCTCGCACCCGGCGAAGAACGCCTGATCGATATCGCGACGCCTCTGCACGCTCATGACCCGCAAGCGATCCCGCGCGACGTCACCCACCAGCGCGCGGCAGCCATCGCTTACTGGCGCAAGATCGTCGATCACGTCCAGATCGACATCCCGGCCGCGCGCGATCTCGTCGACACCGCCCGCGCCACCGTCGCCTACAACCTCCTCGGGCGCGACGGTCCGGCCATCCGCGGTGGTGCGCGCAACTACCGGCGAAGCTGGATCCGCGACGGCTCGCTGGCGTCGACGATGCTGCTCCGCTTCGGACTCGACGACGACGTACGCGACTACATCCGCTGGTTCGCGCCGTACCAGTTTGCCAGCGGAAAGATCCCCTGCTGCGTCGACACCCGCGGCGCCGACCCGGTCGATGAACACGACAGCCACGGCGAGTTCATCTACCTCGTCGCCGAATACGCGCGGTTGACCGGCGATCGCTCGCTCGCTCGCGAGATCTGGCCGCACGTGGAGAAGGCGGCGGATTACATCGATGTGCTGAGGAAGGCCGGGGTCGGGGGTCGGGGGTCGGGGGTCGGAGCCAACCGACAACCGACAACCGACAACCTCTTCACCGGCCTGCTCCCTCCGTCAATCAGCCACGAAGGCTACTCCGCGAAACCGATGCATTCGTACTGGGATGACTTCTTTGCGCTTCGCGGCCTGAAAGATGCGACATGGCTGGCGGATCAACTCGGCGACGGTGACGCGGCCAAGCGGTTCGCAACGAGCCGCGACGAGTTCGCCCACGACTTTCACGCCTCGATTCAGCGCGCGATCGAGCATCACCACATCGACTACATCCCCGGCTGTGCGGACCTCGGCGATTTCGATCCGACGTCGACGACCATCGGCATCGAGCCCGGCGGCGATCTGGCCAACCTGCCGCACGATGCCGTCATCGACGAGTTCACCCGCGCCTGGGATGAGTCGCTGGCGCGAATGGAAGGACGCCGTCCGTGGAAGGACTACACGCCGTACGAGCTTCGCCAGGTCGGCGCGTTCGTTCACCTTGGATGGCGCGATCGCGCACAACGTCTCCTCGCCTTCTTCCTCGACGACCGCCGCCCATCCGGCTGGAAACAATGGGCCGAGGTCGTTGCCCAGGATTACCGAAGCCCAACCTACCTCGGCGACATCCCCCACCTCTGGGTCGGCTCCGACTTCGTCCGCTCCTTCATCGACATGATCGTCTACGAACGCGAAGAGGACGACGCCCTCGTCCTAGGCGCCGGGATTCCATCGTCGTGGCTCGACAAAGGCGTCCGCGTGCATGCCCTGCGCACGATCTACGGCCCGCTCGACTTTTCCGCGCGCCGCGTGGGTGGGGGTGTAATCGTAACGATCAGCGGGGTCCAAGTGCCGAAGGGTGGGATCGTGTTGATGCTGCCGGGAGTTGGCGAGCGCGTCATCCGGCATTTGCCTGCGACCATCGAACAGACGCAGTAACCAGGTCGTTTGCGTTACGACGTCCGTTTCGCAGCGCGCTTCTTTTTCGGTTGGGGTGGTTCAGGAACCGAGGCGGATCCATCTTTGATCTGAGCTGCGAATCGGTTTGGCTTTGATGCCGAGTAATCGAATCGATACTCAGGACGCATCGCACCGACGGTCTTCTTAGGAGAAGCTTTTCTCATAGTCTGCTCGCTCGAACGAAGTCGCTTTCGGGCGGTGATAATCCTTACGTGATCAGAATACTCCACGAATACCACGTGCTCGACAGTTTGCCCCGAGAGCCTTGCCACTCCCTTCGTCGAGAGTCCTTCTCCCCCAGCGGTTTCTTGCGGGGGGAGAAGGTGCCGAAGGCGGATGAGGGGGGCGTATGCGCGACATGAACGATTTTGCAGCACGGGCCTCGAGGCAGCCTAAAAGCACGAGTCGTGCGCAAATTACGTACGCGTGAAGCGCCCCCTCATCCGCCTTCGGCACCTTCTCCCCCAGCTGAAAAGCGCGGGGGGAGAAGGGCTCTCGATTGGAGGGCCTGCCGAGAATGAACCGTCGCGCGACTCCACATCCTCCGAAGCTTCGCCGCATCCCAACGAAGTGACCGCCATTCCATTCAGTGTTGTGAGAAATGCGGATTAGAGCTTCGCCCCCCGACACTCGACACCCGACACCCGCCTCAGGTTAAGATTACCCCGTGGCCATACCTCCCGAAGTTCGTGCCGACGCGGAAACCGCGCTCACCGAGTTCTGTCATCAGCAGAACTCATCCGCGGAAGTGGCGGATCAATCGCGATGTGAATTCGAGATTCTCGAGAACCACGTTATCCTGGTCGAGAGGCGGCCATCCTTCCTCAACCACCTCGAATGGACCTCGGTGCCGAAAGCGAAGTTCCGCTACTCGCCCGCGAAAAGCGTCTGGTCGCTCTACTGGCCCGACACCGACCAGCGATGGCACCGGTTGTCGAGCGCGAAGACGGCCAAAGACCTCCGCGTGCTGCTCAAGGCGGTCGCTACCGACACCTCGGGCGTGTTCTGGGTCTGAAAGATCTACGCGGCAGAAGATTCGCACGACACTGTCGACTGAGCCTTGGGCAACCAACGCTGCCGGCCGTGCCGGCCCGTCACTTCGCGGCCTGCATGAACGCGCACGAATCGATCGACTGAAGGTCGAGCTGCAGCGAGGCCATGCTCTGAATGATCTCGATGCGGAACGGGATGCGCCGCGCGTCGTCGGAGATCCAGATCTTCATGCCGCCCGGCCACTTCCTGCCGCCGGGCGCGTCGACGAACTCGAATCCGCTCGCTCCGATCTGCTGATTGCCGATCGTAAAGACGCGGCGGTCGGCTGGGCGCACGATCACCGGATACGACTTTCCGTCCGAGTAGATCGTCGTGGCCACCGGGCCGTGGATTGTGGCGGCATTCTGGCGGAGATAGTGAATGGCGCTGACGACGTCGTGGAACGATCCCGCCGGAATCGGATCGGTCTTGTCCCACTGCTTCTCCGGCGTTTCCTTGTGCAAGTGGGCCACGCCGCTGCCGTAGTCGAAGAGCGTCCGCTCCTTGCGCGACTTATCCTTCCAGACGTACGCGTGATACGTCATCAGCGTCCGCCCCCCGGAAGGATCCATCTGCGTCTCGTACGCGTAAAAGCCGCTCGCGGACGCGGTGATGAGGAGCGAGCTGTCGATGAAATTCCGGCCCGGGGTGGGATACGTCGTCTTCAACTCACCGACGCCTGAGGTCGGGAACATGATCCCGGCAATCCACGAGAGGCCGCCGCGCAGCTTCCAGGCATAGCGATACGACTCGACGTTGGCCGGGCCGCGGCAGTTGAGGTCGACCGCACTCGCAGCCGGAATCGCGCTGGCAAACGCGAGTGCAAGAATCGAGTAACGGATTGGCTTCATGAGCGCGGTTGGAAACATGACGTCTGAGGCGTAAATGCCTACATCACGCTCAGCCGTTCCTCGACTTCGACGATCACGTAGTCAGGGGTCGACGACCCCGCGGTCACGCCGACTGTCCGGGCGTTCGAGAACCATGCCGGATCGAGGTCGTCCGCTCCCTGCACGAGATACGAAGGCTTGGCTTCACGGCAAATCTCCCAGAGATGCTTCGTATTCGCGCTCTTCTTTCCGCCGATGACGACGATGGCGTCGACCTCGGGATCATGCGCGAGCACGCGCGCGGCGTCCTGATTCTCTTTGGTGGCGTAGCAGATCGTATCGCCGCGCTCGACGGATGCCGCACGCCGTTCGATCGCTTTCACCACGTCTTCGAACTCCTCGGCGTTGAGCGTCGTCTGATAGAACACCTTCAGTTTCGGATACACCGACCAATCGATGGCGTCGGCCTGATCGACCTTCGTGACGATGTGATACGAGCCTGGGTCGAGGTCGTGCGTATAGCCGATCACCTCGCGATGCTTCGGATCGCCGATGAAGATGAGGTGGTAACCATCATGGAGGGCCTTCCCGGCCTCGCGATGAATGTCGTAGACGAACTTGCAGGTGGTGTCGAGAACCTGCAGTCCCGACGATTTGGCAAGCTCATGAAACGACGGCGGAACACCATGCGCGGAGAAGACGATGGTCGGCTCCTCGACGGCCGTGATCTCGTCGATCGTGCGAACACCGAGGCTCTCCATCTCTTCGACGACACGCTCGTTGTGAACGACCTGGCCGAGGATCGCGCCACGGCCACCGCCGGCAGCGAACCGCTTCACCTTCAGATCGGCAATCCGGACGCCGGAGCAGAAGCCGTACTTGGCTGCACGTTTGACGTTCATCGGGAGAGTGGAACGCGCTGGGGCGGCGCGACATTCTGGGGTTTACGCAAAGACGACCCGAGGGTAGAGGTCGGCAATCACGAACCCAGGATCGTGCAATCGAGTCCTTCGATCCGTCCGAAATCCTTGTCGAAAGTCAAAAGGTGGCCACCGCTATCGATAGCCGATGCGGCGATCCACATATCGTTCACCGGAACGGGCCGGCCCGAACGCCGCTGGCGGGCGTAGATCTGGCCATAGTGGCGTGCGACGTCGACCGTGCTCGCGAGAATAAGCACGAAGGGTTCGGAGAGGAAGTCCGTAAGCGCTTGCCGATTCGCCTTGGCACGCGATCCGAGCTCAAAAGCCCCCTCAAGCTCGCCGAGCACCGTCACCGGAATGAGTAAGACTTCCGCGGAGGCGAGCAAGTCCAGCAACTCCGGATGCCCTCCCCTCATGTGCGAGTACGCCGAGGTGTCGATCACGAGCCGCTTCACAAGATCACCGCCAGAGCGAATCGTCGATCACGCGTTGCGCGGCCACGGCCTCCTCGACTTGGGCAAGATCCTGCGCGGTCCAGGTGGCATAGCGAGCCAGCAGTTCTCGCCGGGCATCGACGCCGACGGCGTGCCGGAGAATCTCCAGCACCGTGGTATTCACGCTGCTGCCACGCTCCCGGCTCAACCGACGAATCTTTCTCGCCACCTCGTCCGGCACGCCGCGAATGGTCATTTGCTTACTCATGCCTGCATGATATCGCATAGATGCCTGCACGGGAGAACGATCGCGGGAAGAATTGGTGACGGCCTCGAAGCCAATGGACTCCTCTCGGACGTCGTCAAGCGTAATATCTCATTCCGGAGATTTTCAAAGGAGCCTCGCCATGGCAACCGCCAAAGTGTTCTGGTCGGGACGCTCACAGATCGTGAGACTGCCTAAACAATTCCGTGTGGAGACTCGCGAGTTTCGACTCAGGAGGCGAGGGGCCGGGATCATCCTTGAACCTGTCCCGGACACGTGGAGTTGGCTCGACGCGATCGCCGGAACACTGGACGAGGACTTTGTCGAGGCAGTGCAAGAGCAGCCGGCAGAGTTTGCGCGCGTATCAGACCTGGGCAGCAAAGACCGTTGACCTGACGCGGGTAAGACGGTATCTTACCGAACATGAAAACGACCATGTCGTCGAAAGGCCAGATCGTGTTGCCTGCGGCGCTCCGCGAGCAGGACAATCTCGAGCCAGGGGATGAATTCTCAGTCGAACGTCTCGAGCAGGGCCAGTACAGGCTCATACGAAGCCGGCCGTTGCCAAATGAGGGCCTTGTCGATTGGCTCCTCGCGTGCCCCGAGAAAGACTTCTTCGTTCCCATCGAATCCGAGTCGACCGACGATTTGTGAGATATCTGGTCGATTCGAACGTCCTGAGTGAGCCAACGAAATCAGCGCGTGACGAAGGTGTCGTCGACTGGCTGCGGAACAACGAGCGGGAGATCGCCGTCGATCCGATCATCCTCGGCGAAGTTCGCTTCGGAATCCTTCTTCTGCCGCGGGGAAGGCGCCGAGCACGCCTTGATGAGTGGTTCCGAGGGGCTGTTCAGCACATTGTCTGTCTTCCATGGGAGGCCGAGACCGGACTTCGTTGGGCGCGGCTATTGGCAACCCTTCGAGCCTCAGGCACGGCCATGCCGGTAGCGGACAGCCTCATTGCAGCTACCGCGCTCGTTCACGGCCTGGTTGTCGTCACCCGCAACCAAGCGGATTTCGAAAAGGCCGGAGTTGACATCATCAATCCCTTCACACGCTGATCAAAACCCTCCCCGCTTACAATCCCCGCCTCATGCCGTCCCCCCGCGATCCACTCTTCACTCCCCGCTTCGCCATGCTGTGGGTGTACGCGTTCGTCACGTTTTTCTCCGCCTTCCAGCTCCTCCCGGCCATTCCATTCCGGATCCTCGACCTCGGCGGGTCGAAGGCGGAAGCGGGATGGTTCCTCTCCGTCTACACCTTTGCCAGCGCGTTCTCGGCGCCCGTCATGGGGAGCCTGGCTGACCACTTCGGACGGCGGCGGTTCCTCATCACCGCCTCGGTCTTCTTTGTCGTCTTCTCGATCCTCTACGGCGTCGTGCGACAGTTGCCGCTGCTGTTCCTCATCGGCGCGATCCACGGCGCGGTCTGGTCGGGGCTCATGGCCTCGGCCTCGGCGCTCATGAGCGAATACATCCCGGCATCGCGCCGCACGCAGGGGATGGCGTATTGGGGGCTGTCCAGCGGCAGCGCCATTGCGGTCGCTCCCGCCGTCGGACTATGGATCTTTCACTTCGGATGGACGACGCTCTGCACCGAGTTGTCGATCGTCTCGGTGCTGATGGTCGTCGGCGCCCTCACATTGCGCGCTGACGAAAAGGGACCAGTCAGGCGGCACCTGGCCGTCTCCGATGCCTGGGACTGGCGCGTGATCGCTACCGCGCTGTCGCTGGCGGTGGCATCGTTCGGATACGGCGGCATGACCAGCTACGCCGCGATCATGGCCATCGAGCGCCACATCTCTCCGCCGGCAATCTATCTGACGACGTATGCGATCTCGCTGGTGCTGTTCCGCATCTGTTTCTCCCACCTCGGCGACCGCATCGGCCCGAAGCGGATGCTCTATCCCGGCCTGGTGATGCTCCCCTTCACCTTCGGCTGGCTCGGTATCGCCCACACGCGCTGGGAGATGATCGTCTCCGCTGCCCTCTTCGGGATCGGCTGGGGCGCGGTCTATCCGGCATTCGTCACCATCATCCTCGGCAACACCGACCCGGCACGGCGCGCCCGGACGTTCGGCTCGATCGTCTGGGCCTTCGACACCGGCATCGGCCTCGGCTCGTTCGGAATCGGCGCCATCGGCCAGCACTACGGACTCACGAATGCGTTTCTGGTCGCCGCGGCGCTGAGCTGTCTCTCGATTCCCATCTTCGCCCTGACGTCACCGGGCCTCGGTGGCACTTCACTTGCTGCTGAGTCGGAGCATGTCAGCGCCACCGACTGATGACGAACGCCTCCGCGACCGCGAGACCATCACCACAAACGACGGCGACGATGATGAGCGCGTCTCGCGCAAGGTCGTCTACGAGCACACCGCGAGCAGCGGCTCATCGCATTCGGCCGGCATCACGATGATCGTCATCGTCGTGCTGGCAATCGTGATCATCGGCTACATCCTGATGCACATGCATCGGTGAGGCGCCGGCCGTAGCATTACCATTCGCGCATGATGCGATGCGCCTTCGCCGCTCTTCTCTTCCTAACAACCTCCCTCCACGCCGCCGACTTCGACGCGAAAGCCGCGGAGCGCTTTGCGAATCTGGCGCTGGCGTGTGTGCACAAGGAGTATCCGAACAAGATCGCCCACAGTCTGAACAGCGATCAGGACGTGGCGCCGCCGCGGGCGCTGACGCCGGCGTTTTACGGATGCTACGACTGGCACTCGTCGGTTCACGGCCATTGGTTGCTGGCACGTCTGGCGCGGACGTTTCCCGATGCACCCTTCGCGGCGAATGCGCGCGCGGCGTTGCAGCAAAGCATCACGGCGGAGAACATCGCAAAGGAAGCGGCGTATCTTCGCGGCGAGGGACGGGCGAGCTTCGAGAGACCGTACGGCCTGGCCTGGCTGCTGCAACTGGCCGCCGAGCTTCGTGAGTGGGACGATCCGCTGGGACGTGAGCTGTCCGCGAATCTACGGCCGCTCGAACTGGCCGCGAACGAGCGGCTGGCAACGTGGCTGCCGAAGCTGTCGCACCCGGTGCGATCCGGCGAGCATAGCCAGTCCGCGTTCGCACTCGGATTGATCATCGACTCGGCCAGCGATCCCGCGCTGAAACAGACTGCGCGCGACGCCACGCGGCGCTTCTTCGAGAAGGACAAAGCCTGCCCGCTGGCCTACGAGCCGTCGGGTGAAGACTTCCTCTCGCCGTGTATCGCCGAGGCCGACGCGATGCGGCGCGTGTTGCCGCCAAAGGCCTATGCCACTTGGCTCGCCGCCTTCCTGCCGCGATTCCAGTCGCTGCGCCCCGAGGTCGTCGTCGACCCGAGCGATCCAAAGCTCGCCCATCTCGACGGGCTGAATCTCAGCCGCGCCTGGATGCTGGAAGGCATCGCCTCAGGCCTTCCGGCGAACGATCCGCACGTCGCCTCCTTGCGCAAGGTTGCTGCCGCGCATCGCAAAGCCGGCCTGGCCTCGGTGACCGGCGAGCACTACGAAGGGGGACACTGGCTCGGCTCGTTCGCCGTCTATCTGACGACGGGACGAGGGCTGAGCGGCCGGTAGGAGAGCGGGCGTCTCGCCTGCTCCCGGCGGGCGTCTCGCCCGGCGGTGGGGACGAAATCGTCACGGGACTGTCGGCCAGAAACGAAACCGCCGGCGACCCCTCTTAACGCTCGGAAACCACCGCCGGGCGAGACGCCCGTCGGGAGCAGGCGGGACGCCTGCTCTCCCCTGCGCCGTCCGTTGAGCACTGAACAGAGTTACTTCCCTTTCCGAAGCGTCTCTGAATTCACATCCAGCGCGTCGATCGGAATCACCTCGACGTCCTTGAACCGCTGCTGCAGCGCCGGCAGGAACTTCTTCGCATCGCCGACGATGACGATGCTGGCGCCGTTGCCCGCGAGATGAGCGGCTGCGAACTTCTGCACGTCCGGCGCGCTGACACTCTGCACGCCGCTGATATAGCGATTGATCTCGTCGAGGGGCAGGCCGTAGAGCGCCAGAGTGCCGATGCGGCCGACGATGCCGCCATTGGTCTCGAGCTGACGGCCGAAGCCGCCGATGAGCACTGCCTTGCGCGGTCCGAGCTCGTCGTCCGCAACGGCCGTGGTGCCGAGCTTGTTCATCTCGTCGATGATCAGACCGGCCACCTCGCCGGCCGATTCATTCTTTGTCTGCGCCGAGGCGGTAAACGGACCGACGTCGCGGCGCAGATCGAACGAGCTGTTCGCGCCGTAGCTGAGACCGCGCTTGATGCGGATCTCCTCGTTGAGGCGGGACGAATAGCCGCCGCCGAGAATCGAATTCGCAACGAGAGAAAGGTGATACGCCGAATCGGCACGGCGAAGGCCGGGACGGCCGACGACGACCGCTGCCTGTCCCGCTGCCGGCATGTCGACGACGACGATATGCGGCGACGGAACTTCCTTCGTCCACGCGAGTGGAGCCGGGTGCGAGGCGGGCGCCCGCTTCCATCCGCCGAACAACTCCTGCGCGGTGGCAAACGCCGCCGCCGGAGCAATGTCGCCGCCGATGACCAGGATGGCGTTGTCAGGGCGGTAGTAGTCGCGGTGAAAGGCGACGACATCATCGCGCTTGATCCGCGCCAGAGACTCGGGCGTGCCGCCGAGGTTATGGCCGTAGAACCCCGAGCCGAAGATCACGTGTGCGGCGACGAAGTTCGCCAGACGCCCCGGCTGCTTCATCGCCACGGACAACGCATCGATGTTCTGTTGCCGCAGGCGATCGATCTCCGCCTGCTTGAAGGTCGGATGGCGGACGACGTCGGCCATGAACGCCATCGCCGCTGGCAGCTTCGACGACAGGACATCGAGATCGACCGAAGACTGGTCCCACGAGGCGCCGGTATCGAGCGTTGCACCGAGCGCTTCCACACCACGCGCGATCCGCTCGGCGCTGCGCGTCGTCGTTCCCTTCGACAACAGGGATGCCGTCGTATCGGCGAGACCGGGAAGGTTGGCAGGATCGGCTTCACCGCCGTTCCGGATCAACAACCGCGCGTTCACCAGCGGGACCCCTTTTTTCTCGACGACGATGACGCGCATTCCGTTGGCCAGCGTCTTCTCCACCGGCTTCGGAATCCGGATAGGCCGCGGTGCGGCGGGAATGGGCGGGGTGGTCTCAACCTGCGCGAACGCGGGCTGCAGCGTGAGAGTGATCGCGACGGCGGCAAGTAGCGTCTTCATTTCGCCGACCCCTTTCATTTCGCCTCCGACGTGTATGTGATCGTCACTGCTTTTCCGTCGACCAGATATTTCTTCACCACCCGCTGTACGTCCGCCGCGGTCACCGCTTGCAGCCGTCCCAGACCTCGATTCACGTAGGTGGCGTCGTGGTATTGCGTGATCGCTTCGCCGAGTGCGCCGGCTTTGCCGTCATTCGTTTCCCGCTCGCGCAACGCCGAGGTGATGATCAGGTTCTTGGCCTTGTCGAGCTCCGCGGCGGTGACCGGCTTCGCCGCCAGCGCGGTGATCTCCTCGCGCAGCGCGGCCATGCCGTCGTCCGTTTTCTTGCCGCTGGCCATGACCGCCCGCGCGGTGAAAAGTCCGGTGTCTTCGCGCGTCTCCGCGTTCGCGCTGGCACTCTGCGCGAGCTGCTTCTTGTAGACGAGCGATTGATACAACCTCGAGGAATCACCGGCGGACAGGATCGTCGCCGCGACTTCCAGCGGCTCGGAGTCGTCGCTGCGCGCGTTCGGAATCAACCAAGTCAATGCCACCGCCGGAAGCGGCACATTCGCGCCGTGCTCGTCGAAGTGCTTCCCCTCCGCTCGCGCCGGTTCGCCGTCCGCGACGCGCGGGATCGGAGTCGATGGCCTGGGCACGCTGCCGAGGTAGCGGTCGACCCAGGCATCGAACTGCTTCGGATCGAGATCGCCGGCGACGATCAGGACGGCATTGTCGGGACGGTAGTAGGTCGCATGAAAGACCTGCACGTCCGCGAGCGTGGCCGCGTCGAGCTCTTCGATCGAGCCGATGCCTGGCCGGCGATACGGATGAACGGCGTACGAGTCTTTCGTGATGGCGTAGCCGAGCCGGCCGTACGACGGCGCCAGAACGCGGAACCGGAACTCTTCCTTGACGACGTCACGCTCCGACTTGAAGTTGGCCTCGTCGACCGTCAGCGATCCCATCCTCTCCCCCTCGGCCCATAGCAACGTCTGAAGGTAGTTCGACGGGATGATCTCGTAGTAGACGGTTCGATCGGGATGCGTGTAGGCGTTGTTCGCGCCGCCGACGTCCTCGGTGAGCCGGTCGAGCATCTCCGGCTTCATGTGGGCCGTGGCCTTGAACATGATGTGCTCGAAGAGATGCGCAAACCCGCTGCGCCCCTCGGGGTCATTCTTCGAGCCAACGCGGTACCAGACGTTGATGGCTACCGTCGGCGTGGCGTGGTCTTCGATCGAATAGACCTCCAGCCCGTTCGCAAGCGTGCGATGGCGGTAGTTGATCGGTGGAAATGTGGCCGCGGATACGGAGGCAGCGAGGACGAGGAGCGCGATGGAGAAGCGGCGAACGAGCATCGAGTGAGCACCTCTATGGGAGTCAGTGGATCAGTAGATTCGTAGATTAGTGGATTAGTGGATCAGTGGAATCGGCTGGGCAACTCCACTGATCTACTAATCTACGAATCCACTAATCACTAATCCACGAATCACCAATCCACTGACTATATCAACGCGCTCGCTACCTAGGGGCGTTGAGGTTGCTTTCGCTCGGTATGACCAGAGATCCTGCGCGCTTCGCCGCAGGATGGAGGGAACAACCTCACTCGTACCGCAGCGCCTGAATCGGGTCGAGCTCCGACGCCCTCGCCGCCGGATAAATCCCCGACACCAGCCCCACCGTGATCGACACGCCGCACGACAGCAGCAGCGAGCTGACCGTGATCACCGTCGGCCATCCCGCGTAGGCAGCAACGAGCCGGGCCAGGATGATGCCGATGATGATTCCGGAGATGCCGCCGATCAGACTGATGGTGAACGACTCGATTACGAACTGAGCCTTGATGTCGGCCTTACGCGCGCCGATGGCGCGCCGGATGCCGATCTCGCGCGTCCGTTCCATCACCGAGGCCAGCATGATGTTCATGATGCCGATGCCGCCGACCAGCAGCGAAATGCCGGCGATCGATCCCATCACGATCGAGAAGATCCGCTGCGTCTGCCGGCTCTGCTCCAGCAGCGCTTCGGGGACGACGATCTCGTAATCATCCGCGCCGCCGTGGAGACGCTCCAGCAGCGGACGGATCAGCGTCGCCGCGTCGCGCGTCGAGACCCCTTCTTGCAACTCCACCAGCAGCTCGTCGACCGGCGCGTCGAGCGGATCGCGGTCGAACTTCCGCATCGCCGTCGACACCGGGATCCAGATGTCCTGCGCGTTCGAGGCCACAGGGACGTCCTTCGATGACGCGCTTCCCGGCTCCTCGCCGGCGAAGATTCCGATCACTTCGAGCCAGACGTCGTTGACCTTGAGATGTTTGCCGATGGCCGGGCCATAGCCGAACAGGCTGCGCCGCACTTCCTGGCCGATGACGCAGACCTGCGCGTACTCCTGCTCGTCTTTCATATCGAACATCCGCCCCTCGGCCAGCGAGACGGTGGCCACGCGCGGGTAGCGCCAGGCAACGCCGAGGACCTTGGCCTTCGTCTTCGCGCCGGGAGCGATGATCTTGTACGCCTTGACCTCGATTTGCGGCAGCACCATCTCCACGCGCGGCACGGCCTCGCTGATCGCTTCCCCGTCGCGAAGAGAAACGCCCAGCGATTTCTTGCGCAGCTCGGCGCGCTCATCCGGCTTGACGGTCTTGGCGCGGACGATGACGTTGCGCAGACCAAGCCTTCCGATCGCCTCGAGCGCCTTCTTCTCGCCCCCCGCGCCGATCGACAGCATGGCGATCACCGCCCCGACCCCGAAGATCATCCCAAGCATCGTCAACGCCGTCCGCAGCTTGTGCGTGGCCAGGTTTTGAAGGGCGGTGGTGAAGGTTTCGGGGGTGGTCATGGTTTTCGTTGCTGGGTTGCTAACGACTCAGCTCCCATCCTTCTCCTCCGTCGGATCTCGCAACGCGATCTCGTCGCCCTTCGCCAATCCCTTCGTGACCACGATGCGGCCGGCGGAGGAGGAACCGATCTCGATGGCGACCGGCTCGAATTTCCCTCCGCGCTTCCGGTAGACGAGCTTCTTTCCCTGCTTCTCGAAGATGGCCTGGCGCGGGATGGAGAAGGCGCCGTCGCGGTTCTCGACGTCGAGCACGGCCCGGACGCGAGCGCCCGGTTTCATCAGCGACGGATCGGTGTGATCGAGCGTGATCGTCGCGCCGAAATACTGCACCGGCACGCGCGGGAAACGCGGGCGGGCCAGCTTGTCGACCTGCGAGATCTTGCCGGTGATGATCGAGCCGGGCTTCCCTTCGACCGACAGCTTGGCCTTCTCGCCGACGGCGAGTCCCGCCGCATCCGCTTCGAGGACGAAGACCTCCGCCTTCATCGATTGCAGATCCGGGATCTCGCCGATCGGACTCCCCGGCCAGACCGTATCGCCGACGCGGACGATGTCGCCGCGCCAGTCGTGCTGCAGAACGAGGATGCCGTCGTACGGCGAGCGCAGCTCCAGCGCGTGCAGCCCCTGCTCGGCATTGCGGATCTTGAGATCGGCCTTGTGCTGCTCGATGGAAACGAGATCGCGGTCGGCCGCCGAGAGCTTGTCGCGCACGCCGAGGACGCCTTCCGCGTGCTCCTTCTTGCGGCCGGCCAGCGTCTCATCGATCTGCGACTCGACGCGCTGGTAGCGCGAGAAAACCTCGGCGTCATCGAACTTGAACTGCCGCGCCGCCAGCAACTCGTCGCCCGCCTGGTGCGCATCGCGGCGGAGATTCGTCGCCGTTGTCGATGCCTCGCTATTGGTCTTGTACATCTTGTTGCCGGCGGTGTCGTGATCCTCGCGGCCGGCCTGCAGTTGGGTATTGAAGTCGGTCGGATCGAAACGGACCACGACCTCGTCCTTCTTCAACAGCGATCCATCAGGAACGAGCCAGGCGATCTTCAGCGACCCCGGTGCGTCGTGCGGCGCCGAGAGCGGCGTCGCCTTCGTCGACTTCAGATTGCCGTCCGCCGTCACCTGCCGCGAAAAGCGCACTGCTTCGACGCGGAACGTCGGCACGTCGCTCGATTGGCGGCACGCTGCGGCCAGCAGGATCAGGAGCAGCGCGCGTCTCACGATTTCGCCGAATCCTTGTCGCCAGTCTTCGGGACCAGCACGCGGTCGCTCGCGGAGAGTCCGCTCAGCACCTCGACCGACTTCTCATTCTCGCGTCCCAGCGTCAGCGGCATCGCCGTGACCGAGAACGCACCGCGCCGGTAGGCCACCGGCCCGTGGTCGGAGACGAAGACCGCATTGCGCGGAATCAGGATCGCGTTCTTCGCCCGCGCCAGCTCGACCGTGCCGTGAAATCGCATCCCCGGCCGCATCTTGGCTGGATCGGTACGGTCGAGTTTGACGTTGACCTTCAGAACCTTGATCGGATCCGTCGTCCCCTGCTGCTTGCCGACCGTCCGCGAGGCATCGCTGATCGTCCCCGTAAACTCCTCGTCGGGATGGGCGTCGAGGTTGAACACGACGCGCTGCCCGACGGCAACCTTGCCGGCGTCGGACTCATCGACTTCCCCCTTGGCCATCATGCGCGCCAGATCCGGAATCTCGATGACCCGCTCCATCCGCCAGCAGTTGTCGCCGACTTTCTTCTTGTCGCCGCGCCAGTTGGTCACGTAGACGATCGTTCCATTGCGCGGCGCCATGATCGTCATCGCCTGGATAGCGTTCCGCGCCCCTGTGACGATCGCCTCCGCCGTCTGCTGTTTGCTCGTCAGCAACGCGATCTGCGCCGAGGCCGCTTTCTCGAACGATGCGATGCGCTGCCGGATCGACTCGGTCTCCAGTTTCGCCAGCGCGAAATCGAGCTCGATCTGTTTTCGGTCGTTGCTGGCAAGGATATCCGGCGGTCCTTCGAGCTTGAGCTGCGCCTTCCGCAGCCTTCCCTCGGCATCGGCAAGTTTGAGCTTCTCATCCTCGCGGCGCAGAGCCAGATCGGCGCGCGCCTTCTCGATCTCCTTGCGCGCCTGCTCCGCCTCGGCACTCTTTTCGTCGAGCCGTTTCTGCAGATCCATCGTGTCGAACCCGAGCACCGGCTGCCCTTTCTTCACATCGCTCCCCTCGGCAGCGATCATCGAGACCTTGAAGTCCCAGACGTCGTTGATCTGCGGCGGCCCGAAGCTGCCGGAGTCGACGGCCGAAAGTGTGCCGGTGACATCGATGCCGGTGATGAGATCGCCGCGCGAGACGCGCACCCAGTCGCCCTGCCTGTCCGCCGCGAGCTTGTTGCGCGTCCATCCCGCGCCCGCGAGGACCGCGATGACGGCGATGCCGATGGCGATGAAGGATTTACGCATGTCCCAGTGTCTCCCCATCCTTCAACCCGCTCTTCACCACGCACTCCTGCGCATTGCACGCGCCGAGGATGACCTCGACGCTTTTGCCGCCGGCGAGATGGGCGCGCGGCTTCGCGCCGGAGAAGTCGATCGCTGCCCGTGGTGCCAGCAGCGCGTCCTGCTGCTTCATGGCGTGGACGACCACGCGCGACGAAAGGCCCGGCCGCATGCGCACGGCATCGAGACGGTCGAGTGCCACGATGACGCGGAAGGCGCGCCGCAGCGATGTCCGGCTGCTCTCCTGCGCCACCGCCGAAATCGAGGACACCCGTCCCGGGAAAGACATATTCGGATAAGCATCGAGCACGATCGTGGCCGGCATCCCGGCGCCAATCCGTCCGTCGTCGACGTCTGCCAGATCGGCTTCGACCTGCAGCGACGACATGTCCGGGAACTGCGCCAGCGTCAGACCGATGAAGACGCTGTCGCCCTCCTGCAAACGCCGCCCCTCCCACGGATGATCGCGGATGACCACGATGCCGTTGCGGGGCGCGCGCAGGATCAGCTCGTCGATGGCGCGCTCGGCGATGTCGAGCTCGCGCTGCGCTTTCTGCAGATTGAGGAGAAGGTTGTCGCCGTCCGCCTTCACCGAGGTCTTCTGCGACTTGAAGACGTCGATGGCCTTGGCCAGCTCGACCTCGGCGCGTTTGAACTTGATCTGCCGGTCATTGAAATCGCGCGCCGAGACGATCTCCTTCGGCACTGAGGCATCGAGCTTGGTCTTGTCGTAGTCGGCCCGCTTGCGCTCGACGTCGAGCTGCTTGTCCAGCGTGTCGGCCTTCCACTCGGCCTGCTTCTGCTGCAACTCCTGCTGCGCCTGGGCCACCGCTTGCCGCTTCGCGTCGAGGTTGGCCGAGAAGGTGGAGTTATCGAGCTCGACGACGCGGTCCCCCTGCTTCATGTCCGCGCCATCCTGGGCGATCCATTTGATCGTCGTCTGCCACTGCGGCAGATGCGGCACCGCCAGCTCCTCCCCCCGTGCCGCCCGCAGCTCCCCGGTGATGACGATGTCGCTGGCAAAGGTCCCCCGCCGTACGCGCAACGCTTTCGCATCCGCCGCGGTGCGATAACCCGAGAAGCAGGAGGCGGCGGCGAGCGCGAGTGCCAGTGAGGCGTAGGTACGAACGAAAGTCATCGTTGATGATTGTACGGCTAGGCTTGAGACGTAAGAGGTGAGGAAAAGGTTAGCGTTCGACGAAAGTTTACGTAGGCCGGCTTCTCTGACCGCACCGAAACGCCGCCGGAGGCGGCTCGGAGGGTAGCCGGCGGTGCGAGCGTCAGCGAGCGACCGCCGGTATGCGGACGGCGTTGGTGGACAGCTCCAATAACCCGGAAAAGGTCGCCGAATTTCGTACAGAAGTACACTCTCGGAATGGCGAATCCGGAACATGTGGCGAAGTTGAAGGAGGGGAAGACGGAATGGAACGCGTGGCGGGCGACGAGTGATGAGAACCCCAATCTCTCCGGGGTGGAACTGGAGGGCTATGCCCTTCATGGTTACAACCTACGGTCCGCGGACTTCTCAGGTGCGGAACTAACACGTGTGAGCTTTCGAGGCACAGTCTGTGATGACTGTTCGTTCGAGAGAGCCACCCTTGGTAACGCTATTTTCGATTTTGCAGAGCTGAAGAGATCAAACTTCAAAGACTCGCTCGTCATGTTCACAATTTTCCATCGGTGCAATCTCGATGAAAGCGACTTCTCTGCTGCGAGAGTTTCCAACAGCGCGTTCGCAGGTGTTTCACTGCGACACGTTCGCGGGCTCGATGTTATCGGGCTCGACATACAGAGCAACTCAATCGGCATTGATACCTTCTTTGAATCCGGAGGCCTACCGGAGTCCTTCCTTCGCAACTCGGGCGTCCCCGAGGAGTTCATCCAATACGCCGCCTCCCTCGTCGGCAAAGCCATCGAGTACTACTCCTGCTTCCTCAGCTACTCCTCCAAAGACGACGAATTGGCCCGCCGGCTCTACAACGACCTGCAGGGAAAGAACATCCGCACCTGGTTTGCCCCCGAAGATCTGAAGATCGGCGACCGCTTCCGCTCACGCATCGACGAGTCCATCCGGATCCACGACAAGCTCGTGCTCATCCTCTCCGCCAACTCCGTCGCCAGCGACTGGGTGGAAACGGAGGTCGAATCGGCGCTGGAGCGCGAGCGCAAGGAAGGGAAGGAGGTCCTCTTCCCCATCGCCATCGACGACGAAGGCTTCACCTCCCAGCAATCGTGGGCGGCCGACATCCGCCGCAAGCGCCACATCGGCGACTTCCGCAAATGGAAGTCGCACGACGACTACACCAACGCCTTCGACCGCCTGGTGCGCGACCTCAAAAAATCGCAGCCGCCGATCATCATGAAGGGCGGCTGATCCTGACCCGAACCTTGCCACAGGCCGGAGATCAGCGAATAGGGAGACCAAATGTGGCACAGACACTCTTGTCTGTGCCGGCTCTCGGCATGACTCAGATCGCAAGCCCTCAGCTGCTGCGGCTCCGGCCGGGGCACAGACAAGAGTGTCTGTGCCACATCAGTCCCTGGCTTGCGGCGACAGGCACCGCCAGCCCGGAAGCGCCCCTTCGAAACCTCTCCCTCGTTCCGGCGGAATCCGAGAAAACACCATTGCCTTCGACCGGCTTGGTGCGCGACATCAAGAAGTCCCAGCCGCCGGACTAAGTCTTCCCATGCTTTTTCAGGAACGCTTTCAGGTGCGCGTACGCCTGCTCCGAAAAGTCCCCGGTAAGCGTGGCGTGCGCCTCCTTGCACTTCGACGAATCAATCTCTTCGAATTCGATCTGCGACGATGGAAACGTGCTCCGCAGCGTGGTGAAGCGCTCGCGCGCGGCCATGCAATCCTCGGAGAATCGCATGGCCAGAATCGGAGTCCCCGCGCTCTTGATCTTCGCCGCGTGCTCGTCGGTCACGCTGATCATCGCCCGCTGCCAACGCGTGAGAGGCAGGGGCACGGCGGGCTGCGCCATCACCACGGCCACGACGCCGGGGGCGTCCGCCACCTCCAGAGCGACGCTGCCGGTGAAGCACATGCCGATGACCACAACGTGGCGGCCCGCATACTTCTGCCTGATCAGCTCCCTCAGCCATCCCGCAAAGCGGCTGTCGCCGTTGCCGAGGCAATTGAATTCGTTGAAGCACTTCTTGAACCCCTCTTTCGCCGCGTCCTTGTCGGAGAATTTGCCGAAGATCAGCGGCACGTGAACGGCGTAGCCCTCGCCGGTCAGTTTCCTGGCCAACGTGACGGTATCGAACGACAGGCCCGGCAACTCATGGAGGAGGATTACGTCCGGCCCGGTGCTCCCAAAGTCATAGACGTTGTGCGTAATGCCGTTAGCCGAAAACGGCTGGGGCGTTGGCTCCACCTCGGAGCCATCAGGCTTCACCGCGCAGCGATGCGCCGAGATCATGCAGCACCCGCCGCAGCCGAAGAGCATGACCAGCGCGGCGATGATGACGACGACAACGATAATCAGACGACGGTGCTTCATGTCTTACCTCCGAAACGGGCAACGATCAACTCATCGAGCATCCAGGCGATGTCCTTGCCGTGCTGATCCCAGTAATGCGTGTGGGCACCTTCGCCAATACACATCTGCGTGGTATCGGCAGGCGTTGATTGGATGGTGGGATTGCCGATGTCTTGCGGATCCTGATCCCGGCGGTTCCAGATGCCGGGCGTATCCGTGTCGCCCCAGATGAAGCGGCCAACGTAATCACCCGTTGAGTACGCGTTGATCCATTGCGCGACGCCGAGGTCGCCGGGAGTCGGGCCGCTCCCCCGCCAGACCCACGGATAGAGACCGGGGAAGGCGCGGGAGTACAACTGCCGCAGCGGATTTCCCATCGTGAAAAACGCCGGGTTCTTCGCCGCAAACGCCGCGGAAAGCGGATGGTTCTCCAGTTTCAGGAAGCGCAGAAGATCGGCCACGATGACGGTCCCCTGACTGTGAGCCACGATGATCACCGAGTCGTACTCGTGACCGCAGCGCTCCGGCCTCAGGATGAACTCGATCAGCGATGCGAAACGTTCCGCGATCCGGGCGCGTGGCGTGTCCTTCTTCGGATGCTGGCGGAGGTAGTTGTCGACGTCGAGCATGACATCGAGCGCTCCTCTCGCGCCGGGTAGCCAGAACCGCGCACCGATGAGCGCCAGCAGCAGCGCGGCGGCGGCGGAGATCGCCTTCCAGGAGTTTTCCGGCGGTGGAGCACAGGAACGGGACCAAGCGACCCATACCGTCAAAAGGAAGAGAACCGTGAAGATCTCGGAGGCGCCGGGGATGAAATTCAGTCCGCGCGTGAGCCAGACGCCGAGTGCCCGCATCGGCACGTCCGAGCTCTCCTGCTTCTTCGGTGGACTGCTCTCGACCAGAACTGACGGAAGGATCGACCACACCGCGGCGATGACGAAGACGGCGAACACGATGGTGGTGAGAATGAAGGCGCGCGACGCACTCACCATCAGCGTCTGTTTGAGAAACTCGTTGATGGTGAGGTTCGGTTGGTGCTCGATCAAACACAGCAGCTTGCCGATCGGCCCACCAAAGCTGATTGGGTGGTAGATGGCGTCGTTCGGGACGATCGTCTGAAGGGTCTTGAAAACCGCGGCCCACACCGCGAGAGTCAGATTGGCGAACAGCGCGCTGGAAAGGGTGAGCGTGAATCGGGCGGTCCAGGCCGTGTTCCAGGCCGACCTTCGCCCGCCGGACTTCGTCGTCAGAACGCAGAGGATGCCGATCACGATCGCAAACAACATCCACGGCACGTGGATGTACCAGACCAATCGCAGAGCGATGTCGATCTGTTGGGCGATCTGAACGACGGCCTCGTCCAGTGCCTTCTCGTTGCTCAACGCGCCCGAAAGACGGAAGACGAGCGCGAGGCCGGTCGCAGCGAGCAGAATACCTCCGACCAGAAGCGCGCCGCGCCGCATCCGCGCGTACGCCGCGAGGAGCCATGCGATCAGGATCGCGGAGAGCGCCCACGCTTCAAGAATGAGCAGCCGCGCCGCTCCCCATCCGCAACAGATCGCATCCGCCAGGACCCAACCCACCCCGCCCGCCAGCAGCGGCGCGACAGCCCACAACCACGCGGCAACGGGTCGACGGCGATGGAGCAGCCACGCCACAAGCCCGATCGCGGCCAGAGCCAGAAGTGCGTGTCCAAGAATGTTCACCACGGGCGAGCACCGCGAATCGCTCATCACACCCGGCGCGAAAAACCGGCAGCATGGCGTCGCCGTGGCCGCTGGCCCCGGGGCGGCCGTGTCTACGCCAATGCGGGTCAATCGCGGCACGAGCAACGGCAGCGCCAGCGACGCCAGCGTCAGATTGAGCACGACAACGAACAGCGTCAGCCACCGCACCGACCATCGGTGCATCCATGAGAAAAGCGGCCAGAGACCGGCGTTGTCGTTCGCGGCGCGCGCATAGTCCAGAGCATTCCGTCCGAGGCTGGGTAGATGGAGCAGCAACTGATACAGCTCGTCGAAGAAAGTGAAGACACCCTGTCCGAGGCGGGAGAGATCGGCCCAGTAGGCTTCGTAGACGTGAACGCCGCAGTCAGTGTCGTTGTGCTTGCCGTCCAGACGCACCGTTTCGAACACGCGCGGACCATCGGCGCTGTAGTCACGGAGCTGGTCGCGCATGAAGCCCTGGTCCGGGGCGGCGGAGGGCGGTTTGCCACGATGCCGCAGGATGGCATCCGCGTTGCGCTCTTCGAAAAGCGACCGGTGATCGACGGTCTCTCCGCCGGCCTTCAGCGGTTCCACCGGCACGCGGATCTTTTCCTCCTGAAACGTGGAGTACGTTCCGAGCGGACAGAGATCGGTCAGCAGATTGGCAATCTGCCGCGCAGACTCGGACGGCTGCTGATCCGCAACGCCATGGACGACGACGACAGCGACCTTTTTTTCGGCCACGCAGTCACCTCCGGTTTTTCGGTATGTCGCTAGTTTAGACGTACCGAAAGCCGGATTTCCATGCCCCTACGCCACATCCCCCTCACTCGCCGGAATCCGGAACGAGTGCTTATAGATATCGATGATCGCCATCAGCAGCGAGAAGACCAGCGGACCGACGACCAGCCCGACGAAGCCGAAGGCTTCCATCCCGCCGAGGACCGAAACCAGCAGCGGGATGGCCGGGAGCTGCATCTTCCCCTTCATCGCCCACGGCCTGACCACGTGCTCGATGATCGGCACCACGACGATGCCCCAGATGGTGAGGAAGATCGCCCCGAAATAGCCGCGCTCGCCCATCGAGGCCAGGGCGTAGAGATACAACGCCGCCGGAATCCACACCGCGGCCGAACCGACCACCGGCAGAAGCGAGAGGATCGTCGCCACCGCCCCCCACAAGATCGCCCCCGGGACGCCGGCGATGGCCAGACCGATCCCGATGAATATCCCCTGCGTCACCGATGTGATGACCTGCCCGCGGAAGGTGGCGTCGATCACGCCCTTGAAGTTCTCCGCGAACATCAGGTTGTACCGCGCCGGCAGCGGCGACAGCGTCTCCGCCTCGGCCACGATCGTCTCCCCTTCCACATAGAAGAAGTAGGCGGAGAGGAGGACGAGGAACAGGCCGATGACCAGACCGGCGAGCCCACCGATGACCGCCGCGCCATGCTCGGCGATCCAAGCCGGCGCTTTCTGCACCACCGGAATGATCACGTGCGCCGGGCTGATGGCGGCCGCATCGAAGTTCGGCGCCACCCGCTTGATCCACGGCATGCGTTTGTCGATGTCGAGCCGATGCAGCGCGCGCTCCATGTCGCCCGATTGCAGATGCTTGACCACCACGTTCGCCTCCTGCACGAGGAGGACGATGATCAGAAACGACGGGAGCAGGATGATGAAGGTGATGAGGAAGAGCATCACCGCCGCCGCCTTGTTCGCGCCGCCGTGCATCTTGTCGCGGATGCGCCGGTAGATCGGATAGGTGACGGTGACCAGCACGGCGCCGAGCATGATCGGCGCGAGAAACGGCTCGAGGATGACGTAGGTGGCGTAGAGGACGGCGATGGCGAGCAGCGCGAAGAAGACGATGCCGGCCAGCTTCCACTCCTGCCGCGCTTTGCCCGCGGCAGCATCCGGCAGGATTACCGACATGCTAGACCGCGATGATCCCGCGCCGGGCCGCCTCGACGACGGCCTCGGTACGCGTGGCCGCGCCGAGCTTGCCGAGGATGCCGTTCATGTGGAACTTGATCGTGTGACCGGTCACGCCGAGACGCTGCGCGATCTCCTTGTTCGTCAGACCCGAGGCGAGGAGGCGGAGCACTTCCCGCTCGCGCGCGGTGAGCGGCTCGATCATCCGCACCTCGGCGCGCGGATGCCGCAGCAGCTCATCGGCGAAGATATCGTCGATCACGATCTCGGCCTCGGCCACCGCATGCAGCGCCGCGTGCATGCGCCGCGGTGCCGCCGTGCGCGCCAGCACACCGCGCGCCCCCGAGGCCAGGGCATCGGCGGCGCCGGTGCCGTCGCAGACCAGCACGAGTGCCGGGACGTCGACATCGGGCACGGTGCCGTCGCAGATCATCACGTCGGCGTTCAGAACGCGAAGCCGTGTCGGATCGGCTTCGGTGACATCGAGGTCATCGAATACGCCGAGAATCGTGCGAAGACCGGAGCGCACCAGCGGCGCGCTACTGACCACGACGACCCGCAACACATCGGCTGCCGGGCTGGCAACGGCGTTCGAAGTGAAGGCGAAATGCGCGCGCATACGGAAACAATAACAGCAAACGAGCTGACATATCATCCGCCGGCTTTGAACTTTCTACCAACCTCCCTCCCCGGCGTCCTCCTGATCGAGCCCGAAGTCTTCGGCGACGACCGCGGCTTCTTCATGGAAACCTACCGCATGGACGCCTTCCGCGCCGCCGGCATCAGCGCTCCGTTCGTCCAGGACAACCACTCCCGCTCCGCCCGCGGCGTCCTGCGCGGCCTCCACTACCAGGAGCCGAACACGCAGGGAAAACTGGTCCGCTGCACCCGCGGCGCCATCTTCGACGTCGCCGTCGACATCCGCCGCGGTTCGCCGACGTTCAGCAAATGGTTCGGCATCGAGCTGAGCGACGCCAACAAACTGATGCTCTGGGTCCCCCCCGGCTTCGCCCACGGCTTCTGCGCCATGGAAGAGGGCTCGGACCTGGTCTACAAGTGCACGACGCTGTACGACCCGCCTTCCGACCGCGCCATCCTCTGGAACGATCCGGAGATCGGGATCGAGTGGCCGATCGAGGTGCCGGTGCTGTCAGGGAAGGATACGAAAGCGCCGCGGCTGGCTGAGGCCACCGTACTTCCCATCTATTCCTGACGCACCGTTGTCAAAGGCTTTAACCACAGAGGCACAGAGATCACAGAGGTTTTCTCTGTACTACCAGTCAGCGGTTTCTGCGCGCGACAAGGTGATTTAACCTCGAGAGCATGAGCGAGCGAAGCGTGCCGTCGCCCCGAAAAGAACTCGCACATCCCTAACCTCGAGAGCCCTTCTCCCCCGCGCTTTCCAGCGGGGGAGAAGGTGCCGAAGGCGGATGAGACTTCACCTGCCGCGGCTCTGCGGCGCGGCAGACCACCGAGGACGAAAATGGGTAGACCACTCCCATTTTTCAGTTGATG